>JAFEBB010000005.1 GCA_018266075.1 Deltaproteobacteria bacterium
GCGCCACACGGACGCGAATCAGCCATGTAGCGCGCCACACGGACGCGAATCAGCCGTGTAGCGCGCCACATGGACGCGAATCAGCCGTGTAGCGCGCCACACGGACGCGAATCAGCCGTGTAGCGCGCCACATGGGCGCGAATCGGCCGTGTAGTGCGCTACATGGACGCGAGTGAGTCGTGTGGCGCGCCAAACCCCCGTGGAGGCCGGCAAGGCCAGCCACATCGAGCTCACCTTCTGATTGGGTTGTCCGGCGTGGCATCGAGAAACAAAGGGCGAGGTCGATCGCTCGACCTCGCCCGAGAGTCTTTCTGACTGGGTCGCGCTACGCCGCGAGCCGCACGCGCTCAGCGCCATCGAGGAAGCGCCACTGGGCCTGAGCCGAGCGGGACGCCGCCTCGCACGCGCGGGCCTCGAGGGCCGCGTCGCCGTGGCACGCGCGGGAGAGCGCGTTCAGCAGGTCGCTCGCGTGGTGCACGTCGAGCTGCTCGTGCAGCTTGAAGAACGCCAGCGCTGCCGGGTTGGTGACGCCGTAGCGCTCCACCAGGCCCTCGTGCTTGGTCTTGGCCACGTGCGCGGTCTGCATCTCGTAGGTCCAGAGCGCGGCCAGCGCGTCGACCTCGCCCGCGTTCACCAGCGACTCGAGCGACGCGTGGCTCTCGCGCGTCTCGGCGCCGGCAGCCTCAGCCGTCGACACGCCCATCTCACGCGAGAAGTCCGCCCAGAGCTTGGCGTGCGCGGGGCCCACCTGGCCCAGCTCCTCGGAGAGGTTGCGATCGAGCGCGGCCACGGTCTCGGCGTCGTGCGTCTGGGCGCGGGCGGCCTGGAGCAGGCGGGGCAGGGCGTCGACCTGGTGCTGGTACTGCGCGGCGTAGTGCGCGAGGTCCTCGCGGGTGAGCGTGCCCATGCTCCACGCCTGGTAGAACGGATGGCAGAGCAGGTCGTGCGGCTTCACGGCGGCGCGGAGACGGCTTTCGAAGTCGGCGTGCATGGAGGCACCTCGCAGGTGCGCGCAGCGTTCCACGCCACGCCGACGTTCGCCACACTTTTCTGCCCCGATACCGTTCAAGGTTCATCAAGGCTCCCGCGAAGGGCGTTGCGCCGCGGCCCCATCGTCACGACGGTCGACGTGGGACCATGTTCGCCTCACTCACCCGGCCGCGGTTGTCGCCTCTCGAAAATGCCGTGCTCGATCGACTCGAGCTGGCGCTGCACCCGAACGCACGCGCGAAGCTCGTGCAGCAGCGCCGCGAGGTGAACGCCGTTCGTCGCGAGGCCAACGAGTGCTGGCTCTGGGTGGAGCGCGGCGGCAAGCGCATCGTGCCGCCCGAGAGCCGATTGCCGGTGCTGCCGCTCACGCTGCGCCTGGCGACGCTCACGCTGCCGCATGCGTTGGGAACCATCTCCGCCCGTGTGTGGCTCGACCAGGGCCGCGTGGCGTCGATCGAGTGGTCGCGCGAGGTGGCGACCCTCGACCTCGAGCCGGATGCAGAGGTGCAGTGTCGCGTCGAGCTGCCGAACCTGCGCGTGGGCAGCGTGATCGAATCGCCGGTGCGCGCCGAGATGCTTCCGGATTGGCTGCGTGAGCTGGCCGACGGGCTGCCGGTTCACGCGCGACGCGCAGCCGGGTTGGGGCTGCCCGAGCGTCGAAACGCGGACGGCGTCGAGCACCTCGGCTTCTGGCTCGGCGTGGGACCGCTCCGGCTGTGGTTGGGCGCGGAGGTCCCCGTCGTGGAAGCCGACGGGCGCGAGCTGCGGCTGCGCGCGCATGGGCGGCAGAGCGCCATTGCCCAGGCGAAGGACGAGGCGCTGTTCTGGATCGACCTCGGCACCGGGGGCTGTCGGCCCGCGCTCGACCCGCTGCGGCCGCTGCTGGCGAAGCTGCTCGAGAGCGAGCGTCGAACACGCTTGTAGCAGCAGAAACCGCCTGCTCGCTCGGATGGCGAAATCCGGCGGCAAACGCGGTACGCTGCACCGACCTCAACCCTGGGAAGCCATCCACGTGCGCAGAACCCGGATCCGCACCGCAGCCGCCGCGCTCCTCGTCCTGGTGGGATGCCACGGCGAGCGCGACCAGCTCACCCGAGACTTGAAGAGCGACCGCCCCGAGATTCGCGCGGGCGCCGTTCGCCGCCTGGCCGAGCTCCACGACGACCAGGACTTCCCCGCGTTCCTCAAGGCCAGCCAGGACTTCTCGGCCGGCGTCCGCAAGGCCGCCGCCGAGGCGCTCGGCACCGCCACGGATCCGCGCGCCGTCGACAACCTGGGCTCGCTGCTCGGCGACCCCGACGAGGACGTGCAGACCGCGGCCGCACAGAGCCTCGCGCACTTCCCCGGCGAGAAGGCCGGCGTCTACCTCCTCAACGCGTACGCGCGCCGCGGCACCGCCACGCGCGCGGCCATCGCCAAGGCGTTCGGCTACGGGCCCAAGCTGCAGGAGGCCATTCGCCGCGAGTCCGACGGCATTTGGGAGCGCAACACCAAGGCGCTCGAGAGCGGCGGCGCGGCCGAGAAGGTCGCTGCCGCCGAAGAGCTCGGCCGCTCGGGCAAGCCCGAGGCGGTGGAGCGCTTGATTCCGCTGCTCGGCAACGACGCCATCCTGCTCGCGGCCGGTGCGGCGCGCGGCCTCGGCGACGCGGGCGATCGCAAGGCCGTCGCGCCGCTGATGGCGGTGATGAAGGAGAACTACCCCGCGCTTCGCGAGGCTGCCTCCGAAGCGTTGGGCGATCTCGCGGATCCGACGTCGGTGCAGACGCTGACCCAGGCGGCCGCCGGTCCCGACGCTTCAGCTGCCGAGGCTGCATCCGCCCTCGCTCGCATGGCCCGCGCGCCCGACACGGATCTCGCGCTTTGCCAGATCGCCGGAACCGCTGGCACCCCGGGCGCCGCTGCCGTGGCCGCGAAGGCGATGGCGTCGCGCGGCGGCTGTCCACTGGCGCCGCTGCTCTCGCGGGTGAGCAAGGGCAACACCGAGAGCCGCGCCTCGCTCCTGGCGCTCGCCGCGCTCGATGCGGGCAAGCCCGAGGTCGTGGCCAAGCTGGCGCCGCTCGTCGAGGACAAGGATGTGCAGGTGCGCATCGCCGCCATCCAGGCCCTCGGCGCGGTGGGCTCGGCCGAGGCCGCGCCGCCGCTGCTCAAGGTCGTGAACGCCGAGTCCAAGCGGCTCGACGACGCGCGCGCCAAGTGGGTCAAGGACCCCATGCCCAAGGAGTTCGCGCCGGGCTTCTCCGCGCCTTCGACGACAGACTTCGCCACCAAGATGCAGGGCCTCGAGGAGAAGGTGCACGCCGCCCAGGCGGCCCGCGCCGCCGACCAGGGCCAGGTGCTGCACGAGCCCAAGCCGGCCAAGGCGCGCGAGGTGATCGCCGACGTCGGTCCGGATGACGGCCAGCTCCTCGGCGTCGCCGCGACCGCGCTGGGCCGCACGCGCGCGCCCGAGGCCGGGGAGATCCTCGAGAAGCTCGCCACCGACGCCGACGACACCATCCGTGAAGGCGCGATCGTGGGCCTGGCGTACCTCGGCGGTGGGCACCTGACCAGGCTGCAGGCCGCGTGGGCCGACCTCTCGCCCGAGGCCGTGGCCCAGGCCGCCGACGCGCTGCACAGCCTCGGCGACGCGGGCGTCCCGGTCCTGGTGGCCGGACTCGCGGCGCGCACCAGCGAGCGCGCGCCGCTCGCGCAGGCGCTGGGTCAGCTCAAGGCCACCTCGGCGATTGATCCGCTGGAGAAGCTGCTCGGCTCCGTCGGCGACGAGAGCGCCGCGGCCGCCGAGGCGCTGGGCCAGCTCGGCCAGGCCCGCTCGGTGAAGCCGCTGGTGGAGCTGCTCAAGGATCCGCGCGCGGCGGGCCGCGTCGAAGCGATCGAGGCGCTCGGCCGCATCAAGGATCCGGGCTCGCGCGACGCCGTGGTCCGCGAGCTCTTCAGCGACCACCCCGAGTCGCGCGCAGCGGCGGTGCGGGCCCTGTCCGCGCTGGGCGCTGCGGGCAACGAGCTGGAGGCGCTCCGCGCCGACTATTACCGCGACGTCCGCCGGGCCGTGGAGCAGGTGCTCGGCGGGGCCACGGCGAGCAAGTAGCGGAGCCCGAACATCATGGCTGACCTGCGCAAGCTCAAGGACGACGCGACCCAGGCCTTCGCCAAGGGCAAGTTCGCCAAGGCGGTGGATCTCTTCGACGAGCTCGTCAAAGCCGACCCGAAGGACTTCCAGGCCCAGATGAAGCTGGGCGACGCGCTGGTGAAGGCGAACAACAAGCAGCGCGCGGTGACCGTGTACCAGAAGGTCGCCGAGGCGTACGCCAACGGCGGCTTCCTCCCCAAGGCCATCGCGGCGTGCAAGGTCATCCTCGAGATCGACCCGAAGCACAACGCGACCCAGCAGGTGCTCGCGGGCCTGTACGCGAAGAAGCTCGGCACCGAGCCCGGTGCTGCGCCCAAGCGTCCGTCGACGGCTGCCGCCGCGCCGCGCCCGCCCTCGGCCGCCGTCGCGCCGGTCGCGCCGCCGCCTGCGAAGAAGCCCGAGCTGGAGATCGTCGAGGACGCCAGCGACGCCATCGAGCTCGACACCGGCGATCACGCGCAGGGTGGATTTGGTGCGCCCGCGCCTGTTGCGCCGCCGCAGGGCAACGATCTGCCGCCCGAGCTGGATCCCTCGCTCTACGACGCGCCCGCGACGCAGGCTGCACCTCCGCCTCCGCCGCCCCCCGAGCCCGAGCGTCCGCTGCCACCGCCCGCGCGTCCGCCGTCGACGCCTGCGCAGGCGGTCCAGGCGCGCCCGCCGACCGGTGGCGCGGTGCCCGCCGAGATCGAAGTCCCGCTGGAGCTGGACATCGAGCTCTCGGCGACCGCCGCGGCGAAGGTGGGCATCGGCGCCAAGCCCGATGACGACGAGCCGCTGAGCGCGCCCGAGCCTGCCGCACCTGCGCCGGCTCCCGTGCCGCAGCGTCCGCAGACCCGGGCGCCCAGCATGGACGCCTGGGGCAACGACGACGCAGACTCCATCGAAGCGCAGCTCTCTGCCGTTTCCACCGAGCCCGCAGGCGATCCCACGCCGCTCGCGCCCGCGGCCACCGAGCCTGGTGTCGACGAGGCAGCGTCGATCGAAGTCGCCTTCGACGTGCCCATGGCCGATTCGGCCGAGGAAGAGATCGAAGTCCTCAGCGTCACCGCCGAGGTTCCCAAGGATCTCGGCAAGCCCCTGCCCAAGATTCCGCTCTTCAGCGACCTCACGCCCGAGGCGTTCGTGGCGCTCATGGAGCAGTGCGGCTTCATCCGCGCCGAGCCGGGCCAGGTGATCATCAAGCAGGGCGATGCGGGCAACAGCTTCTTCGTGGTCTGCAGCGGCAAGATGAAGGTCGTGAAGCAGGACGCCGAGGGCAACGAGATCGTGATGGCGTACCTGGCCGAGGGCGCGTTCTTCGGCGAGATGGCGCTGCTCTCGGGGCTCAAGCGCACGGCCACCGTCGTCGCCGACGAGGAGAGCGATCTCCTCGAGATCTCCGCGCCGGTGCTCAACAACATCGCCAAGCAGTACCCGCACGTGGTGCAGTCGCTGCGCCAGTTCGGCCGCCAGCGCCTGCTCGCCGACGTGATGGCCACCTCCGCGCTCTTCCGGCCGTTCGACCGGTCCGACCGCAAGCGCCTCGTCGAGCTCTTCAAGGTGCGCGAGGTGGGCCCCGGCGAGCTCGTGGTGAAAGAGGGCACGCCCACCGACGGCCTCTATTTGGTGATGAACGGCGAGCTGGAGGTGAAGAAGGCCGGCCCCAGTGGCGCGACGGTGCTGGCCACGCTCAAGGAGGGCGACATCTTTGGCGAGATGAGCCTGCTCTCCAAGAAGAACGCCACCGCCACCGTGGGCGCGCGCAAGCGCTCCAACGTGCTGCGGCTGCCTCGCGAGCGGTTCGAGGAGTTGATCGTCACCTATCCGCAAGTGCTGGTGCTGGTGAGCGACCTCGCCGACTCGCGCACGCGCGCCAACGCCAAGCAGCTCGCCACCACGCTCGCGCCGGATGCGGGCGCGCCGCTGGTCTGACACGACCTGACCTCAGCGCCGTTTCGGGGGAACCGTGCGCCACACCGTGCTGGCCACGCTCGCGGCGCTCCTCGTCACGCTCGTGGCGAAGCCGGCGCGCGCGGTCGACGTCGCCGTGTTCGACGCCGAGCCCATCGCCGCGGGCTGGGAGCAGGTGCGCGATCAGGACGGCGTGAAGGTCTACACGCGCAAGACCGAGGGCACCTCGCTGTACGCGCTCCGCTCCGACGGCGTGGTGGACGCGCCGCTCGACAAGGTCGCGCAGGTGTTCTTCGACCACGCGCGCACGCCCGAGTGGATCGATCGCATGGCCGACGAGCACGTGGTGCGCTTTCTCGGCGCCACGGAGTACGTCGAGTACAACCGCGTGAACCTCCCGTTTCCCTTCAGCGACCGCGACTACGTCACGCGCGTGCACGTGCACGTTGACACCGCGCGCAATCGGCTGGAGATGACCTCGAGCTCCATCGACGCGCCAGACCTTCCCAGCACGTGCGTGCGCGGCAGCCTGGAGACCGCGTATGTCCTGTCATCGGTCGACGGCGGCGCGCACACGCGCATCCAGGTGCTCTACCTGATGGACCCCAACGGCGCGTTGCCACACTGGGTGGTGAACATCTTCCAGAAGTCGTGGCCGCTGGCGACGTTCCGCGGGATCCGCAAGCAGCTGCTCAAGCCCGACCTGCGCGAGCCGCCGCTGCAGCAGCTTCGCGACGTGGTCAGCCAGCTCCGCGCGCTGCAGCCTACAGGCCGATGAGCGAGAGCAGCGCGTCCCAGATGCCGCTGTTGTCGCTGGTGGTCGTGGAGCTCGCGTTGTTGCTGCCGCGCGGATTCTGCATGTACACGTCGGCGCGGGCGGTGGAGCCGTAGAGCGTGACGGACACCAGCGCGGCGGCGAACAGCTTCTTCATGGCGAACCCTCCCGAGAGATGCCGTGTTGTCGCACAATCGCTGGCGCCCTTGTCGTGACCTGGGTCACGGCCCTGAGGAATTTCGATGACCGGACTCCTGCTCGCCGCGCTCCTCGCTGCGTCGCCGCATGACGCGCTCACCAAGCTGGTCGACGACTACGACACGTTCGATCGCCAGACGGACCCCATCAGCGCCGGCCAGGAGGGCGATCGCGAAGCGCTGAGCCGCTGGCCCGATGACTCGCCCGCCGCGCTCGCCGAGCAAGCGAAGACACTGCAGTCGCTGAAGATGCGGCTCGTGGCCATTCCTGCTTCCGGGCTCGGCGCGGACGACGCGCTGAACCGCGCGCTGCTCGTGGTGATCCTCGACGACCGGCTCGAGGAGCTCGCGCTCGACACCGCGCGCATGCCGTTCACCGACCAGGATGGCTTCTGGACCTACCCGAACTACCTCGGCCACGTGACGGCGATTCACGATCGCTTCGAGGCAGACGCGTGGCTCGCGCGCCTTGCCGGCATCCCGCACTTCTACGACGTCGAGATCGCCAACGCGCGGCGTGGCATGGCCACCGGGTTCACGCAGCACAAGACGACCGTCGAGGCCACGCTCGTGTCCGCGCGCGAGATGGCCAAGGTGGAGCCCGAGAAGAGCGCGCTGATCTTGCCGTTGGAGAAGCTGCCGAGCTCGATTCCCGCGAAGGAGCAGGCCGAGCTTCGTGCGAAGGCGCTCGCGCTCGTGCGCGATGGCGTCTTGCCCGCGCAGCGCGCGTTCGTGAGGTTCCTCGAGACGGAATACCTGCCGAAAGCGCGCGCGAGCCTGGCCATTCGCGACGTCCCGAATGGCGAGGCCGTCTACGCGCACGCGATTCGGCACTACACGACCACCAATCGCTCGCCCGACGAGCTCTTCGATCTGGGCCAGAGCGAGGTGAAGCGCATCCGCGCCGAGATGGATCAGGCCATGGCCGCTGCGGGCTTTCACGGCACCTTCGCCGAGTTCCAGAAGTTTCTTCACACGGAGCCGCGCTTCTACGCGAGGACGCGCGAGGAGCTGCTCGAGAAGGCGTCGGAGATCGCCAAGCGCATCGACGACACGCTGCCGCGCGAGTTCGGCACGCTGCCGCGGCTCACCTACGGCGTGCGTCCGGTGCCGCGCGAGATCGAGGAGACGTACACCACCGGTCGCTACTTCGAAGGCAGCCCGGCGCAGGGGCAGGCGGGCGGCTTGATGATCAACACCTCGCACCTCGACCAGCGGCCGCTCTACGAGCTTCCCGCACTGGTGCTGCATGAGGGCGTGCCCGGACATCACCTGCAGATCGCGCTCGCCCAGGAGCTGCACGATCTGCCTGCGTTCCGCCGGCACGGGGACTTCACGGCGTTCGTCGAGGGCTGGGGGCTCTACTCGGAGCAGCTCGGCGTGGAGCTCGGCATCTATCGCGACCCGTACGAGCAGTTCGGAAGGCTCTCGTACGAGATGTGGCGCGCGTGTCGACTGATTGCCGATAGCGGCATCCACTGGAAGCGCTGGACCCGCGAGCAGGCGCGCGCGTGCTTCGCCGAGAACACCGCCCTCTCGCCCAAGAACATCGACGTCGAGCTGGACCGCTACATCGCCTGGCCGGGACAGGCCCTGGCGTACAAGGTCGGCGAGCTGGAGCTGATGCGGCTGCGGCACCACGCCGAGGAGAAGCTCGGCTCGCGCTTCGACGTGCGGCGCTTCCACGACGCGGTGCTGCTCCAGGGCGCGCTGCCCATGGAGCTGCTCGCCCAGCGCGTGGATGCGTGGATTGCGGAAGAGCTGAAGCGGCCTACTGCCGGTCCCTGACGCGCTTCAGGTACTCCTCGCGGCTGATCATGCCCTTCTCGACCAGCATCTCCACGAGCGTCCGCAGCGAGCGGACCTCGGCGGTGAGGAGCTGCTCCATGCGCTGCACGGAGGCGGTGAGCTGCGCGATCTGGTCGGCGCCGACCGCGGGCACGGCCTTCGACTGCGGGCGCGCGGCCACCATCGCGGCCGCGGTGAACACGGTCGCGGGTCCCTGACCCTGCGGCGCATGTCCGAGCACCGGCGGCTTGTGGGCCACCCCGGGGACGTGCGGCTGAGCGAGCGGCGGGGGCAGGGCGGCGGCGCCGTTGGTGGCCGGGCGTGCGCGCGCCTCGGGCGGCGGAGGCGGCGGCGTGGAACGCGAGGGCGGACGCGCGGTCTGCGCGGGCTTCGCAGGCACCTGACCCGCTGCGACCTTCGCGACATCGGCCAGCGTCACGTGCGGATTGGTCTCTTCCTTCAGCTTCTCCACGTCGACCATGTGCGAGACGCCGTCGCCGCGGCCGGGGATCACGCCCGCTGCCGGAACGCCGAGGTCGATGAGCTGCTCGGAGAGGCCGAAGTGCTGCGGCGTGGCCGTGGGCACCGACTGCACCGACTCGCCGTAGTAGTACTTGCGGATGGCGCGATCGATGTCGCTCGCGCCGGCGACGACCGGGCTCACCGTGCGGATGTTCAGCTCCATCCGCATGTCGCGCAGGTTCGCTTCGTTGGTCGGGTCGGCGGTGGCGACGGAGAGCGCCTTCTTCACGTCGTCGTACGCCATCGGGAACACGCCGTACTTCTCGGCGAGCTGCACGGGCACGCGCGAGATGGCCTCGGCGCTGGGCAGGTCCTTCGTCAGGTCGACGGCGGGGAGCTGGAGCTGGTGGGAGAGCGCCTTCACCATCAGCTCTTCCTTCACGAAGCCGAGGTCGATGAGGATGCGCCCGAGCTTGCCGCCCCACTTCTTCTGCTCGGCGAGCGCGGCGTTCAGCCGGGTGTCATCGAGGACACCGGCCGCGACCAGCAGCTCTCCCAGCTTTCTGCGATTGGCCATGAATCGGCTCCGTCCCGCGGCCTGCTGCTCGGGAATCGATACCACGTCCATGGTCTCACCGCCTCTTTCCGGCCGGAAAATTACACCCGGCGCCTAGATACTCACTCGCAGGGCTTGCAAGCAAGGGAGCCCCTGGCGATTTTGGGGTTGCCCGCAAACGCGAAGACCCAGCCCGCCGACCGTCGGCAGCTGGGTCCCCTCGCTGATCTTCGGAGCGACTACTTGGCGGCGGCGGCGTCCTTGGGAGCCGGCTTCTCGCCCTTGTCGGCCTCGGCAGCGGCAGCCGGCGCGTACTTGGCGGCCATCTTCTGCGCCTCGGCCTTCTCGGCCTCGGTGAGCTTCTTGGCGCGGAAGGTCTGGTAGCTGGCCTGCTTGCCCTTCACGGTGAGCAGCGCCGCCATGCCCTCGGAGGTGGTGTTGTCGTTCATGCTCCAGGGCACGCTGTCCGCGGGGCCCACGCCCACGTAGAGCGCCGGAGAGGGGGTGTTCTCCTTGATGACGTTCTCGCCGGTGAGGTCGGTGGCGCGGCCGCCGGCCTCCTTCACGTTGCCGAAGACGCCGAAGGGGATCTTGCCGTCGGCCACGAGGCTGTTGAGGTTGGGGTCGCCGATGTTCTTGCCGCCCTCGATGGCGTCGATGGCGTTGGGGGTCTGGCCGTGCGGCGGGCCGTGGGCCACGAGGATCACCGGGTCGTTCGCGGCGAGCGCGACCTTCTTCAAGTCCTCCACGTCGCCCTTGGTGTAGATGCAGGGCGAGTTGGGGCAGTGCACGAACTGCGGGTCGTGGTAGCCGGGGACGGAGACGAGGTCGGCGTCGTCGAAGTCCACGTAGCGGACCTTGCCCAGGTCGACGACGTTGTCGAACTTCTTCTGCACCGCGAGCACGGCGTCGTTGTAGTCGCCCTTGCACTCGTGGTTGCCGATGAGGACGAACACCGGCAGGCCGCTCTCGGCGAGCACGGTGAGCGAGTGCTCGATGGAGCTCTCGGAGTCGCCGGTGTCGCCGTCGACGATGATGGCCTCGGCCTTGTTGGCCTTGAACCACTCGACGTAGCGCTTGAGGTTGAAGAGGTTGGTGCCCGTGTCCTCGTTGATGCTGGAGAGCACGCCGAAGACGGCCTGATCGTCGGCGTCCTTGTCGAGGAAGCTGAGCTTGTAGCCGTTGAGCTCGGCCTTCTTGCCGGCGACGGTCACCTGCTTGGGCACGGCAGTGTCGATGGGCCCGACGCAGCTGCGGTCGGAGTCGCCATTGCGCGAGGGCGTGGAGGCGTCGCCGCGGTCGACCTGGTTGGCCGGGGCGGCAACGGGTGCCGAGCCGTGAACGGCGGGCTTGGCCTCGGGCTGGGCGGCGGGCGCGGGCGTCTCGGCCGGCGGCGTCTCCTTCTTGCAGCCGGACGCGGCGAGGACGAGCAGGGCAGCAGCGAGCAGGCGCGTACGCATGGTTCTCCCCAGGCGGAGGAAGGGCGGCGGAAGCTACCCCACGGGGCACGCGTGCTCAAGGCCCCGGATCGCGGGCGGACGGTGCGCCCGGCGTCCATGGGGTGCCTCCTGACGCCGCACGCGCTCGACCGCTACTTCTCGGATTCGGTCGGACGCCCGTCGAGGCACACCACACGGCGCGCGCTCGAGTTGCACCCAGCGCAAACACTTTGGACAGACGAGCTCGATGGGGCCGCCCCCCCACGTATCCATCGTCGCCGCCGCGACGTGCGGCGGCGCGGGCGGCGCTTCGCTCTGAGCCAGGGCGACAGTGGGAAACAGGAAGAGCAGGGGAATCACAAATCGCATGGAACCGAACCGGCACACGGGCTGCGGCATGTTGATCACCAACAGGCGCGCTCATGCGTCAGCCTGCCGCCACCGTCCGCCGAAACGCGCTCCCCGCGAAGGAGAGCAGGGTGCTATCTGAGGATCCCCATGATCAAGAAGATCCTCCTCACGCTCGTCGCCATCGTGCTCGTCGGGGCCATGCTTCTCTACTTTGTAGGCATTCGGCCCACGTATGCGCCCGAGGGCTGCACCTACGAGCTCGACATCGCCAAGCTGCGCGCGCTCGCGGCGTCGGTGCCGGGCAACAAGCCCACGGAGATTCGCGTCGAGGACGTCACGGGCGTCGAATTTCCGCGCGCCATCGTCTGCCCCGGCGAGTCGTGGGACAAGGCGCAGTTCCGTGCGTACGCGTACCAGCTGGTCTTCGATGACAAGACGATCATCGTCGACACGGCGATGAACGCCGCGCAGGCCAAGACCCTCGGAATGACCGAGGGCTTTGACGAAGCCGCGTGGGAGCGCGTCGCGAAAGGGCTCGCGCAGGCGTCGGCGATCTACGTCACGCACGAGCACGCCGATCACATGGGCGGCGCGTTCGCCGACGACAAGTGGGCCGGCAGCTTGCGCCTGAATCCGCAGCAGCTCGACAGCACCATCATGAATCGACCGGAGATCTCGGCTGCCGCGCGCGCTGCCGCCAAGCGCATCGGCGCCGATCACTACCAGGCGGTCGCGCCCGGCGTGGTGGTGATCGAAGCGGCAGGCCACACGCCCGGGAGCCAGATGATCTACGTGGCTCGCGCCGACGGCACCGAGGTGATCTTCACCGGCGACACCGCTTGGCTCGCCGACAACATCGATCACCAGCAGGGACCCGCCAAGGTCGTCCTCGCGGCGATGGGCAGCAACCGTCCGGCGCTGTCGTGTCAGCTCGCAGCGCTTGATCACCTTCAAAAGACCGAGCCCAAGGTCGCGATCATGCCGGGCCACGACAAGGCGCGCATGAGCGAGCTCGTGGCGCGCGGCGTGTTCAAGCCGACTTTCAAGTAGCTCGCGCTCAGCGCTTGGCGCACTTGCCGCTGTTGCAGGCGCCGCCGCCGCAGTCCTTGTCGCTGTAGCACTTGCCGCCGGGCGAATTGGCGCACGTGCCGCTGTTGCATGCAGCACCGCCGCAATCCTTGTCGGAGTAGCACTTGCCGCCGGTCGCGGTGGAGCACTTGCCGCTGTTGCACGAACCGCCGCCGCAGTCGGCGTCGCTGTAGCACGCGCCGCTCGCCTTCGCGCACTTGCCGCTGTTGCAGGCGCCGCCGCCGCAGTCCCGGTCGCTGTAACACTTGCCGTCGGGCGAGTTGGCGCAGGCGCCGCTGTTGCACGAACCGCCGCCGCAGTCCTTGTCGCTGTAGCACTTGCCGCCGGCCGCAGTGGCGCACTTCCCGCTGTTGCACGCCACCCCCGAGCCGCAGTCGGCATCGCTGTAGCACTGCCCGCCACCCGCCGACGCGATGCCAACGAAGACGAGCGTGATTCCAACCGCGGCCGCAAGCGCGAGGATCTTGTTCATGGCGCGAGCGTACCCGATTCCCTGCAGCCGAATGGGCCCGTCGATTCGTCGTCTGACCCGTGGCGCTGACTCCTCACTCTTTCTCGCTGGCGCTGTCGAAATCGCAGAAGCCCGTTCGTCGCTTGATGGGAGCGAAGAACCTCTCGTCGTTTTGAGACGATGGGAAAGGGACAACCATGGGCGAAACGCGTGAAGTGAGTCGGTCCATCAAGATTACATATTGGATAACAACTGTACTGGCTGCGGCCATTTGGTCCGGCGGTGCGATAGGTACGCTCACCCGGGCCGCGTCGTCGATGGAGGTCTTTCATCGACTTGGCTATCCCGATTACTTCTCGACCATCCTTGGGAGCGCCCAGGTGCTTGGCGTCCTGGCGATTCTGTTCCCAATTTCGAAGACGTCTCGTGAGTGGGCCTACGCCGGCCTGACCTTTGATGTCGTGTCGGCCATCTTCTCCATCGCGGCGACGCGTGGTTCAATTGGCTTCTATATATTTCCAATTCTAGCCTTGACGCTGCTGCAGACCAGCTGCTGGACCGGGCGGACAGCGAGAGATTCCAAATGGATGCTCAGGCCCTGAGCTCGGCAGATTGAACCGACCCTCATCAAACCGCGGACAGGCGTTCTCCATGCGTCAGGGCGCCGTGCATCTAACGGTCGAGCGCATCGGGATTCATGGCACCCCGTCCGGTCGCTCGGCGTCGAGACGCCCGAGTGGCTCGCAGAGGAGGCCCGAACGACGACACGACTCTCGGCGAAGCGGCCGAGAAGATGCTCGCGCTCTGCAGTTGAACACCTCAAGACGAGCGGATTCGTTCGCGCCGCTGTCGCACTCGACGCGTGAACTCATGAGCGCTCGAGCCGGCTCCGCTCACGGCTCATCGAACTCGGCAATGGTGCGGCCGGAACCCTCGACGCCGAGATCAGCTTGCCCGGCGAGAAACACGCCCTGGTACACCGTGTACTGCTTGCCCTTGCGGATCGCGACCGTGTACGGCACCGCCTCTGCCGCGGTGCAGTTCTCGTAGTAGTCCACGCGGACGGTGTAGTGGCCCAGCGGCGGCGGGGTGTTCGGAGGATAGATGATGTTCTCCGTGTCCTCGCCGAGGCCCGTCGCGAACGGCGTGGTGCAGGCCGCGTTTGCATCGAGGTCGAGCGAGCCCAGGGCGCCGCAGCTGCTGGGCAATGAGCGATTGGTGTCGCCGTACCAGATCTCGCAGGGGCCGTTGGGCGCGGGCTCCACGAGGTGCAGGTCGAGGTCTTCCGGCGTGCGTGGGAGGTTCGCCCAGCGCAGCGTGATCTGCAGGTCTCCCTCGTCGCCGTTGAGCGTGCAGTAGCCCGACTCACAGTGGAAGCCGTCGCCGCAGATGGGATCATCGGTGCAGGGCAGCACGGGAAAGCCCGCGTCGTAGCCGCCGTCGACCGGCTCGCCCGCGTCGATCTCACGGCCGGCGTCGACCAGGCCGCCGTCGACGGGTGGAGGCAAGCGCGGAAAGAGCGGCTCGCTCTTCCCGCAGGCCGCGAGCGCCAGCAGCATGGAGAACAGGATGCGGCGCACGCGTGTCCCCGGGTGGAGGGCTCCCGAGCGACTCTACATCAGAGCCGGACGGGTTCCGCAGGCGGGCATGCCGCTCGTTCGTCCGGTCCTCTAGAATCGGGTCCGCGTGGCACATGCGAGGAGCAACCATGAAGCCGTTTCCGCCGGCGCTGGTGAACTTTGAAGACTTCAAGTCGCTGGTGAGCGCCGTCGAGAGGCACCGCGAGCAGCGGCTGGTGGACCTCGACACCTTCTTGCGCATGAGCAAGGAGCCGAACACCGTCGTCCTCGACTCGCGGTCGGACTTTCGCTTCGGGCGCAAGCACCTCGCTGGCGCGAAGCACTTGAGCTTTCCCGACTTCACCGTGCAGAACTTGAGGACGCTGATCCCGGACCCGGCGACGCGGATTCTCATCTATTGCAATAACAACTTCGACGGCGACCCGGTGGACTTCGCGACGAAGATGGCGCCGCGCTTCGACGAGCCGCCGCGGGTGATGGAGACCCAGATCCTCTCGAATCGCAAGCCGCTGATGCTGGCGCTCAACATTCCCACGTACGTCAACCTCTACGGGTACGGCTACACGAACGTGTACGAATTGGCGGAGCTGGTGAAGGTGAATGATCCGCGGATCAAATTCGAGGGAACGGTCGTCGCGCGTTGAGACATGCGCGCCGGCGCTCCCCGAGACAGGGAGGCCGGCGCGCACCACCTCGACGCTCAGCCTAAGGACAGAAGCCTCCGTCGAACTCCACGTTCACATTTGCCGGCGCCGCGTTCAAACGGACGTTCGAACTGTTGAGTCCGGTTGCATTGTAGATCTCCGCCTGGCTGACGATGGTCGCGCCCCAGCCCTCGTTGAGGATGCAGCTGAACGACGCGCCGCTGTCGAGGGGGAATGCGCAGAGCGTCGCGTACGAGAGCGTGTCCCCTTGAAGTTGCGTGCCTCGTTCGCGCGAAGGCCCGCCAGAGCCGCCGGGAGCGGTGACAACTCGAGGCCTGGGGGCGAAACGGAACTTCCATGCTCCACTCCGCGTGCGCTGGATTCGCTCGCAGACCACCTCGCACTCGCGTGTGGAGCATCCCAGGGATATGACGTGCGGGCATGCCGGACGTCGCGCACATCATCTCGCTCGCCACCTCGGAGGACGTTGCCCCGATTGCCGCGCTGCTGCGCCGCTGCATGTTGAAGATGCGCGCCGACGGCAGCGATCAGTGGAGCGAGGCGTACCCGACCGCGGAGGTGGTGGTCGGTGACGTGGCCGCGGGGACACTCTTCAGCCTGCGCACCTCGCCGCGCGCCCCCATCGTCGCCGTGATCACCTGCGATGAGAACGTGCCGCCTGAATATGAGCCGATCGCCTTCACGAGAGGGCGCCCGCTGGTTGTGCATCGGCTGGCGGTCGATCCGGAACAGCAGGGCAGGGGATACGCGCGCATGCTCATGCAGTTCGCCGAGCGTCGCGCGCGCGAGCTCGGCTGCACGACGATTCGCTTCGACACGTATTCGCGAAATGTCGCGGCGGTTGGGCTGTATTTGCAGCTCGGCTACGTGCAACTGCCGGGAGAAATCCGCTTCCCGGGGCGAGCGGCCCATTTCTATTGTTTCGAGAAGCTCCTCGATCGGTAGGCGAGGACGTCATTCATGAGCGAACGACAGATCGAAATGATTTGGCGCGCTCGCTCGTGCCAACTCAGGAGCCTTGGGCGGCACGCGCCATAGACGGCACGGAAGAGTACGAGATGCCGAGCGACACCGCTTCGGCGCCTTCGGTGGTGGACCCGGCGCTCGATGTGAATTTAGACGGCGGCTACACGTTCAAGGTGCGCCCAGCAGACGCGGGACGATGAGTCGCCCCAGCTCGGACTCCACGTTCAAGACCTGCTGAATTCGCAGGTCGCGCTCGCGAAGTTGGGGCGTACGCCTTCGACTACCGTCAAGAGGGCCGCACCATGCTCGGCTCGTTGCAGCTCTCGCTCTCTAGCTGCGGCGATTGAATCGAGCTCGTCGAAGGCGCGAAACTCTCTTCTTCAACGAGGCGGGTGTCATGGACAGCGTGGTCTTCAAGAGGCTCTCACGAGCGGATCGTGTGACATGGCAGCTCGATGGCCTCGCCATCGCGCGCCCCAGCTCGCCCGGACCGGATGGCGCGGGCGGAAAATGGGAAGACCGAAGCTCATGGCTCCGCGTGCACGGCGTGGGCGTGGAGCGCGTGCTGGTGGCTCCGGGAGAGCATCGCGTGGTGGCCTCGGCAACAGTTGATGGTGAGGTCTTGCCGACCGTCGAGAGGGCCATCCGTGTGACACGCGGCGAAGGACTCGAAGTCGTGCTCGAGCGCTTCACTCGTCGCCGATTCCGCCGCATCGCGCTCAGGTGCTCGTTACGATCCCTGCGATCGGAGCGACACCGTGTCCCAACAACATCCCATCCCATCTGGCTTCGATGCGACGACGACCGCGCGTGAGGTGATTGGCGAGCGTCGCCTCGACGGCAAGACGGCGATTGTCACGGGCGGATACGCAGGCATCGGCGTGGAGACGACGCGCGTGCTGGCCGCGGCGGGCGCGCAGGTCATCGTGCCGGCGCGCGACATTCCGAAGGCCACGAAGTCCATCGGCGCGCTCGCGAATGTCCACATCGAGCAGATGGATCTCGCCGTGCCTTCCACGATTGACGCGTTCGCGCAGCGCCTGGGCAACCGCCCGCTGCACCTCCTCATCAATAATGCGGGCATCATGGCCGCGCCGCTGTCGCGCGATTCGCGCGGGCTCGAATCGCAGCTCGCAGTGAATCACGTGGGGCACTTCCAGCTCTTCACGCGGCTCTTGCCGGCGCTGCGGCGCGCCCAGGGCGCGCGGGTGATCGCGCTGTCTTCGCGCGGGCACGTGCGCTCGGCGTTCGACTTCGACGATCCCAACTTCGAGCGCCGGCCGTACGAGAAGATGATCGCGTACGGGCAATCGAAGACTGCGAACATCCTCTTTGCCGTCGAGGCAGACCGCCGCTTCCAGGCCGAGGGCATTCGCGCGTTCGCCGTTCACCCGGGCGCCATCCTCGAGACGGAGCTCGCGCGCAACTACGATCCCGAGGAGTTCAAGCTCGTCGTCGAGCGCGCGCGCCGCATCGGCAGCTTCAAGTCGGTCGAGCAGGGCGCGGCCACGACGATCTTCTGCGCAACCAGCCCGCTGCTCGATGGCATCGGCGGCGTGTACTGCGAGAACTGCGATGTCGCGAGCGTGAAGAGCGACGGCGACGATGGCGTGCGGCCGTATGCGATTGATCCCGAGAACGCGAAGCGCTTGTGGATGTGGAGCGAGCGCGTCGTCGGCATCTGACGCTGCCAGACTCTGACATGCATGTCTGGGTTGGCGCGCGTGGAATGCGCCGCGTCACGCGCGAAGTCCGCGACAGGAGGGCCTCGTCACCAGACGATGGGCTCCGGGCCCGCAATTTGCTGAGTACCCGCGGAGCCCAAATGGAGAGGGACACACCATGCGCTACCCGAAGCTCGTGGCTGCGATGTTTTTCTTCGCCGCCTGCACCGATGTCAGCTCCACCAACATTCGCACTGGCGGCATGACTGCGCGCATCCGCGTGACGGCCGTCGGCAACGGCACCACCAACGCCTCGGCGACGATCAACGTAGGCAGCAGCCTCACGGACTTCGTGGAGTTGCAGAGCACTGACACGCTGAAGGCCACGGTCGGCACCAGCTCGCAGGTGATGGCCGAGAGCAAGGTGCTCGGCGCGATCAGCTACCTCACCAGCTTCACCGGTCAAGACGCCGCCGGAACGCAGTACACCATCGCGCTCCAGCGCGGCGCGAGCGACACCAGCGCGCCATCCAGCACCTGCACGTTGCCGCAGCCGTTCACGATCACGGCGCCCGCGTCGTCGGGGACGAACTTCTCGCGCGGCACGCAGGACATCACCGTCACCTACACCGGCAGCGGCCAGCCTGAGCCGCTCGCGTGGACGGCGACTGGCGATTGCATCCAGGCGGCGTCGGCGTCGATCAGCGCGGACACCGGGAGCTTCATCATCACCAAGGGCACCCTGCGCGCGGCGAATTCGGCCGACGGCGGCTCGGCGGAGAGCTGCCAGGTGACGGTGAGCGTCACGCGCGACCGTGCGGGCACGCTCGACCCTGCGTACGGCGGCGGAAGCACCGTCTGCAGCCAGGCGCGCACGTTCACAATCACCTCGGCGCCCTGAGCCCGCAGCACTTGCACCGAAGCCTCCGACCCCCGAGGCTCGGTGACATGACCTCGTCGCTCTTGGCCTCCGCGCGGCCTGCACAGTTCGTGGCCGCGGCGTTCCTGTTCGCGTTGGCCGGCTGCTCGAGCTCGAATGCGGGCTCATCGAGCGGAAGCTCGAGCTCCGCGAGCGCGACGACCGGGAGCAGCGGCGCGTCATCGACGACTTCGTCGGGCTCGAGCGGGTCCAGCTCGAGCACCTCGTCGTTGTCGTCGACCTCGAGTGGTTCGAGTAGCAGCTCCGCGACCAGCGCGACGGGCTCGTCCTCGAGCGGAACCTCGGGAAGCAATTCCTCGAGTGGGACCTCGGGCGGATCGTCGTCGAGCGGGACCACGGGGACGTCGTCGTCGCCCGGACTGCTGGTGCCGGCCTACTGGGATCCCAGCGCAGACCCGGACGATTGGGCCACCCTGACCTCAACGGCGAGCCAGGTTCCGCTGATCGCAATCATGAATCCGAACAGCGGGCCCGGTTCCGGCCCCGATACTCAATATTCAGATGCGATCGACGCCATCAACACCGCCGGCGGCAGCGTGGTGGGCTACGTGCACACCAGCTATGGCGCGCGGCCGACTGCGGACGTCGAGTCGGAGATAGATGACTATTTCGCTTGGTACAATGTGCAAGGCATCTTCTTCGACGAGATGGCGAACGACGCGACGAGCGCGCACCTCTCGTACTACGAAGAGATCGCGACGTACGTTCGGAGCAACCATCCCGGGTCGACGATCATTGCCAATCCCGGCGCTTCGTTCGACGAGGCCTTTGAGACGAATGCCGTCGCGGACATCTTCGTGGACGAAGAGGACGTGCAGACCAACGTCCACGCGGCCACCCAGGCGCCGTGGGAGGCCGGCTACCCGGCCTCGACGTTTGCGGAGATGTCGCTGCAGACCACGGGTGATGTGGCCGAGATTGCGTGGCTGGTGGCCAATCGGCACGCGGGCTGGTTCTATGCGACCACGCTCGACTACAGCCCCAATCCGTACAGCGCGTTGCCGAGTGACTTTGCGGAGTCGGTGTCGTCGCTCTAAGGTTAGGTGCGCGAGTCATGGCCAACCGTCCTCCGCGTGGCGCATCCGTCGGCGTCGCCGAGAACGCCAACTCCGCTGTCCTCGTGACGATGGGTCCGGCCGGAGAGCTCCTCGACCGGCGTCAGATCGAACTCACGGAGCGCCTGCCGACGCACCCGCATCACCATGAAGGCTCATGGGCCGTCGGCCGATATCTGAATACGCCGGGGGCGCGAAAGATCTCGCTCGCCGACGCCGTCGCGCTCGTGGAGCACGTGCGCGAGGCCGCAGGGAAGGGCGCGCAAGACAGCCTGAAGGCGCTCGCCGAGAGCGTTTCGGTTCCCATCGCGAGCATTTCGCTTCGCATCTGCCCCGCGCTTCCGCCGACGGTTGAAGAGTGCATCGCCGACCACCGCGCGCAGACCGTGGCCGACTCGGTGATGTACCGCCAGGCGCTCGCGAGTGCTGCCGAGGCGCGAGGCTGGTCGGTGCACTGGTACGAGCGCGATGACGTGTATCGCGACGCCGCCGCCGCGCTCGGCCGCGAGGACATCGAGTCGTTTCTCGCCGAGCTGGGCCGCACGGTCGGGCCGCCCTGGCAAGCGAAGCACAAGCTGGCTGCTGCAGCTGCGCTCGCAAAAGCGGCGGCGGCCCTTGAGGACCGCCGCCGGACTTAGCCACTTTGCAATGTGCAGGCCCTACTGAGTGAGGAAGGTCTGCAGCAGCGAGTACCAGGTCGAGCCGCTCGGGCTGATCCCCGAGGTCGTCATGAACGGCGCCTGCGGCCAGATTGCCACGCGGGTGAAGCCGTAGCTGTGGAGCGCACTCATCGCCTGGCCGGCCACGGGGTTGGTGCTGTTTGGGTCGGCATCGAGGCCGATGACCGCCTTGTCGAACGAGAGGTTCGGCGAGCACATCATGTTCATCATGCCGGTAACTGTATAGTCGCACGACGCCGGGCTGCTGCTGCTCATCACCACGTTCTGACACGAGGTGGTGGCCGTGCCGAAGCTGCTCACGTAGTCCTCGATGATCACGCGATCGATCGACGAATTGTTGAGCTTGGCGAGATCAATGAACCCGTTGTTGCTCGAGCACCAGGTGCCATTGATGTTCGAGACGATGGCGTCCACGGAGAGCGACATGCCGTGGGGCGCGAGCGCCGCCTTGAACTTGTTCACGAAGCTGACGAACTTGTCCGCGTAGGCGCTGCCCGCCGTCGACGCCTCCCAGTCGAGGTTGTAGCCGGCGTAGCCGTTGTTCACGGCCTCGGTGGTCATGGCGTTGATGAAGTTGTCTCCCGCACCGTTCACGTTGTCGAGCAGGTTGGTCATGCCCTGGTCGGTTCCGCCGTTGGCGCCGCCCGCGTAAATGGCGGGCACGGTGGCCAGCCCGGCGGCGCGAGCCTGATCGGTGAACTGCTTGGTGGTCAGCCCGTTGAAGTTGTTCGAGCCGTTGCTCGCGCAGTCGTAGCCGCTGCTCGTGGGGCAGGTGGCGTAGTAGGCAACGCCCGATTGGTAATTATAGTTGATTGAATAGAACGTCGGGCTGAGGTGGGTGAAGCTCGACTTGTGCGAGATGATGCTGTTCAGGACGTTCGAGTAGTCCGTGTAGACCCACACCCACGACTCCTTCCCCGTGTTCACGGGCGGCGAACCCGCGTCAGGGGGCGTCGTCGTGCCGGCATCGGGCGGCGTGGTCGTGCCCGCATCGGGCGGCGTCGTCGTGCCAGCATCGGGCGGTGTGCTGATGCCCGCATCCGGCGGCGCGGTGGTCGAGCCGGCATCCGGCGTCGATCCCGGCGAGGAGCTCGGCGTGGTGTCGATGCCAATCTCATCGAAGTAGAGGGTCGGCAGGGTCTTGCCCGAGTCCTCCTGGATGGCGATGGCAGAGATGGTGCTGTTGGCCGGGGCGAGGGTGGAGAGCGGCACGGTACACGTCACCCAGGCGTTGGCCTTCACCGCGCCGCCCGCACAGGTCGGGCCGAGCGCCGTGCCGAGCTGCCAGGTTCCATTGACCAGCGCGCGCGCGCGCAGGGCCACGCCGCCCCCGCTCGGGCCGCCATTCACCGCCAGCACCAGGTTCTGGTGGCCGGACGTGGAGAAGGTGGTCGCGAAGTCGAGCGCCTGCCACGCACCCATGGTCGTGGAGATGGAGTACGACCCCGCGGCGACGGGCGAGGTATTCGAGAGGTTGTGCGCCGCCCAGGACTGATCGGTCCAGGGGCTCACCATCGCATCACGATAGATCCACACGCCGCCCGAGCTCGGAGGCGTCGTGGTGCCGGCGTCCGGAGGCGTCGAGGAGCCGGCGTCGGGAGGCAGTGTCGTTCCCGCATCGGGAGTGGTCGTCGAGCCGGCGTCGATGGTCGTGGCCGGATTGAACTGAATACTGTCGATGTAAAGTGTCTGGAGTGTCTTGCCAGCTCCCTCCTGAATGACGACGCCGTCGAGCGTGACGCCGGCAGCGCCGAGCGCGCTCAGCGGGATGCTGCATGGCGTCCAGCTGTTCGAAGGAATCGTCTTGCCGGTGCAGTACTGAGCGACCGCGACCGTGGTCTGCGCCTTGCCGCCCTTGGTGACATAGGCGGTGAGCGCCGGGTTGTTGTTGGCGCCGCCGTTCACTTGAAAGTCGAGCGTGGAGAGCCCGCTCGTGCTCAGGCCGGCGTTATGAAAGTACAAGCCCTTCCACGGGCCATAGGTCACTGAGATCGATCGCGTGCCGCTGGCGACCGGCGAGGCGTTCGCCAGGTTTCGCGTGGCCCACGACCAGTCGGCCCAGCCGCTGGCCAGTGCGTCGGTGTACACGGGCGCGGCCGCAGTCAGCGATTCCTGCGCGTCCGCCAGGTCGGGTGCGTTGCCGGTGGTCGCGCCGCAGCCAACAGCCGCCAGGACCAGCGCGAGCGCGCCGGCCTTCATCCACTTCTGGTTCGGGCTTCTCGCCATCATGCTCGTTCCTTTCGCGAAATCCGGAATGGGCCGCACCAACCGCGAGCGGCGCCGGACCTTCTCCACCGGATCGCGGAAATAGGCAGTACACGGGCGCGTGGGTGCTCAGGCGCAGGTCGAGCGAGCGGGCGCGCGTTGTCGAGTGCGGATACCCTCGATCGCGGCGGTGCAGGAGCACTCAACAGTTCGACTGGACGCCAGGGTCGCTCTGCCGCGAACGGTCGTCGGAAGCAAGCGTGCTAGCGTCAAGGCATGCGCTTCGCGCGACGTGAGGGCGTCATGGGTGCAGCGAGGCCGAAGCGAGCCGTGGATTTTGGATTGCTCCTGCTCGCCGCATTGGTCACTGCGTCCTGCGCGAGCATGAACTACACAGAGAAGTGCCGCGAACAAATGAACGACTGCATGCGCGAGTGTGCCGAGCGTTCACAGAGCACGCCCGGCACGCTGCCGACGTGCACCACCTGCAAGCCCGAGGCAGAGCGCTGTGATGCGCAGGAGCGCCTCGTGGAATCGCAGTCGAAGCAATCGAAGAATCCGTAACGTCGATCGACGCTCAACGGTACTTGGCAGGGACGGGCAGGGGACGCTTGAGGATCGCGCGGCGGCTGAGTTCGCGCGCAATGTTCACGGCGGCGCGCACGTCTGTCGCGAGCTTCTCGGCAGCCTCGAGGCCCTTCTCGTCATCCAGCGACGTCCGCGCGGGCACCGACACGTGCACGAGCGCGCCGTCCCGCTTCACGCGCCGACCTGGCCCGCGGCGGATGGACGCCAAGAGCTTCTCGAGCTTCGCGGCGGCGGGCGTGTCGCTGCCCAGGCGGTGCGACACTTCATAGTCAGCTTTTCATGGATGATGACGTCAGCTGCGCGGACGCGGAGGTCCATCGTGGGTGAGTCGAGCGAAGCGTGTCCGGGCTGCGGTCTCGTTGCGCCTGCTCTTGACGGCCCGCGCGATCCGTATGGCGGCTCGTCGCCAGCGTGCTGGGCTGCGTTCGGCGAGGTCACGGCGAAGGACTATGGCGAGTTTCGATATCCCGAAGTGCATCGCCTGATCGTCGACGCGTACATGGCGCAGCACGCGATGTTCGACGCGCCCGCTGCGCGGCGCTCGGCCGTGGTGCATCTCATCGGGCTACACCTCGCGCTCGATCGCGGGCTCTCGGGGCCGGCGGTGAGCAAGGCGATGGGCGTGGTGTTTCCCAAGAAGGAGGATCCCGCGCCGCTTGCGCCAAGGCCGCCCCCCGGCGGTCTGACGGTCGCGTCCGTGCTCGCGGCGAAGGATCTCGAGGCGCACACCCGGCTCGCTCGCGCGTGGGCGGCCTCGGTTTGGGCCTCGTGGTCGGCACACCACGCTGAGATCCGCGCCTTGGCTGACGCGGCAGTGTCGCGCGCGCGAGCCTAGCGCGCGCCGATCTCCGACTGCGCGATCACGCGCTCGACAACCTGCGGCTCGGCGCGGCCACGAACGCCATCCGCATCGCGAGCCGTTGGTTCCCTGGCAAGGACCGGGAACTCAACTCTTAGTTTGGTTGCAGAGCAAAAGGCACGAGGCTGCGCGCGCAGTAGTATTGAGCCATGAAGCCGCGTTCCGACGACACGTCCGCAGTTGTCCGAGAGGGCGTCGAGAAGGCGGCACGCGAGTTCAGCGAACGCATCGCTCCGCTCGGCTTCTCTCGCACAAAGAGGCTGCTCTGGGTGCGCAGGCATCTACATACTGCGGACGTGATCGGCCTCAGTCGCGGGTTCAGGCCGCCGCTGAACTACTCCGTTGATCTGTCGATCGACTTCATTCGTGTCCTGAACGACGCCTTCGAGGGGTTGGCGCTCAATGCGCCGAACGCTCCTGCGCTGGTGAGCGCTGGGCGTTATCACCATCGCTTCAATGCCAAGTCCGGCAGCACATATGAAAGATGCATCGATGACCTCTCACGCTTTGTCTCGAGTGAGTGTGAACCCTGGTTCGTTCGCTTCCGCGAGGTGGAGGCGCTGCTCTCGTTCGCGGACTCTCCGCTCGGACAGCCCGAGAAGCACCGGTTGCGCGATGCGCTCACCGGCAACGGTGAAACGAGCGCGGTCGAGCGATCGCTGAAACTGCTTGGCATTTCGACGCGTCGGGACCGCAACACCAAACCAGACGAGCCGGACAATGACGGATTTGGTCCTGAAACCTGAGATTGATCTTGTCCCGGCGTCTGCCTAGAACCCCACGCCATGCGCCGCGTCCACAGCCTTGCCCTGGCCGTGCTGTTGCTCGCCGGCTGTCCCCACAACACCACCTATGACGCCGATGCCGCCCAGCGGCTGCAGCGGGTGGCCATCGTCGTCCGCGTGCTCGGCTCGCCCAGCGCGGACCTGCCGGACACCGTCCGTGGCACCGCCTCGCCCGAGAAGCTGAGCAAGAAGCTCGAAGGCGCGATGAGCGCGTTCGAGGTGGCGGAGCGCGTGCGCTCGGGGCTCATCGAGCACCTGCCCGACGCGCCGCCGTGGAACACCGTGGTGCCCGCGGTGCAGGCGGACAGCGTCCTCGGCGACACGCTCACTGTGGACCGCCCCGCGAGCTCGCCGCAGTTCGACGACCTCCAGCGCATCGGCGTCGACGGCGTGCTCTACATCGAGATCGAGCACTGGGGCGTGCGCGCCGACGACACCTCGAGCGGCTACATGCTCCAGGGCACCGGCCGCTTCTTCACCTTGCCCGGCCACGACACGCTCTGGCGCGGCACCTTCGACACGCTCGGTGATGGCCCGCTCACCACCGGTTGGAGCCAGGTGGGCGCCATCCGCGAGCACTTGATGAACGCCTGCCGCACCGCGGGCGAGCAGCTCGCGCTCACGCTGGGCGGCTCGAGCTCGTCGGTGGCGCACACCCCGGCGCTGGAGCAGCCCGACATCGAGGACAAGGGGCACCCGCCGGAGAAGCTCAAGCCGGTCATCCCGTTCAACATCCCCGAGCGCGACGGCGGCGCCCCGCGCGACGCGGGTGGCGGCATCGACATCAGCTTCCCCGACGGCGGCGACATCCCCGGCTTGATCGGTCACTGACGACGCAACACCTCGCGCGCGCGAGCCGCGATGGCGCTGGGCTTCGCGGCGCGCGGCTCGGCGTCGACCACGATGCCTTGCGCGTTCACGTAGAGCGTGGCCGGAAACGTCTTCAGATCGTTCGGACCGAGCAGCTCTTCGTCGCTCGTCAGCACGGGCATGCCCAGCTTGAACTGCGCGGCCTCGGCGAACGCATCGTCGGGCTGATCGGTGAGCGCCAGCGACCAGAGCGCGATGCCGTCGTGCTCGAGGCCCGCGCGCTCGGCGTCGAGCGCCGGCAGCGCGCGTCCGCACTGGCCGCAGTTCGGCATCCAGAGCTCGAGCACGTGGGGCTGGCCGCGCAGCGCCGAGGCATCGAGCGCGCCGCCGTCGGGCCAGTGCGCCGTGAGCTGCAGCGGGTGCGCATGGTACGGCGGCCGACAGCCGGCGAGCAGCAGCAAGGCCAGGAGCGCGCGGCGCATGGTGGAAGGATACGCGCGGCGGTTGACCGCAAGCGAGGGCCGTACCTACGGTGCGCCCCCATGGCGCTGGAGCCGGTGAGAATCGACGGCCAGGAAGGCGAGGGTGGCGGCCAGGTGCTCCGCACCGCGCTGACGCTGTCGCTGATCACCGGCCGGCCGTTCGAGCTGGTGAACGTGCGGGGCAAGCGCAAGCCGCCCGGGCTCCGGCCGCAGCACCTCGCGTGCGTGAAGCTCGCGCAGACCATCGGCTCGGCGACGGTGCAGGGCGACACGGTCGGCAGCCACCACATCACCTTCGCGCCGCAGGCCGTGCGCAGCGGCGACTTTCTCTTCGACGTCGGCACGGCCGGCTCCGTCGCGCTGCTCTTCCAGGGCGTGTGCTTTCCGCTCGCGCTCGCCGGCGGCACGTCGAAGCTCAAGCTCAAGGGCGGCACGCACGTCACGCACAGCCCGTCGATCATGGATCTGGCGCTCGCCTGGGCGCCGTGGATGGCCAGGCTGGGCTTCACCTTCGAGCTCGAGCTGGAGGCGGCGGGCTTCTATCCCGAGGGCGGCGGCGAGGTGACCGCGGTGGTGAAGCCCGCGCAGCCGTCGAAGGCGTTCACCTGCATGGGCCGCGGGACGCTGCTCGAGGCGCGCGTGCTCTCCGTCGTCGGCGGACGTCCCCAGGTTTCGGCCGGTGAGCTCGGCGCGCGCGCGGCCCGGAAGCTTCGCGCCGCGGGCGTGCTGGCCGAGGTGGAGACGCTCCCCGTTCGCGCCATTCGCAGCAAGGGCGCGGCGATCTACGTCGTCGGCAAGTTCGAGCACGGCACCTCCACGTTCTACGAGCTCGCCGAAGGCAAGGACCCGCTCGCCGCGGCAGATCGCGTGGCCAAGAACTTTGGTGGGTTCATGGAGCGCGGCGGCGCCGTGGACCGGCACCTCGGAGACCAGCTTCTGTTGCCGCTTGCCATTGCGGCGGCGGGATTGCAGGGCGGCACGCCGACCTCGGGCCACTACACGACCGAGGCCGTGACCCAGCACCTGCTCACGCACGCGGATGTCGTGCAGCGCTTCCTCGACGTGCGCGTGGCCATTCGTGGCGAGCTGGGCGAGGTCGGCGAGGTGGTGGTTGCGCCGAAGTTGAAGCTCGACGAATAAGTCCTGGGCTAGCTAGGGGGCAGCATGCGGACCGCGCAGCTTCAGGGAATCGGCAACGCCCAGCGGACCACCCGCGAGGTGATCCTCGAGGCAGCGCACGGCGTGCGGCCCTACGACACCGAGCGCGCCGTGGCCGGACGCATCGAGGCCGCGCTCGAGCGCGCAGGCGTGCACCACTTCCTGCACACCGCCTACGCGTGGTGGGGCGACCGGACCCGGTTCGCGCACTTTCACACCTGGGAAGCCAGCGCGCTCCCGACCGAGCGGCGGCTGCAGCCGGGCGAGGCGTTCATCCTCGACGTGGCGCCGCTGGTCGAGGGCTGGCCTGCGGACTTCGCCTACTCGGGCGTGGCCGGCGACGCCGAGCCGCCGCCGGTGCACGCCCAGCTCTTGAAGGACCTGGAGCAGATCAAGCGCGATCTGGTGCGCTGGGCCCGCGAGGCGCCGAGCGGCGGCGATGTCTGCGCGCTGGTCGATTCGTCGATGCGCGCGAATGGGCGCGAGGTGGTGCACACGCGCTACCCCGCTGGCGTGCTCGGGCACTCGTTCGAGGGCTTCCCAAACGCCCTCGGGAAGATGCCGCGCATCGGCAGCGGGTTTCAGTTCCCGCTGGTGGGCAACATCGCGCTGGCCATCGGCGCGCACCACCTGCTGGGCAAGCCGTACCCGTTCTTGAACGACGGCGCGCCCGGGAAGCCGCAGGGGCTGTACGCCGTCGAGCCGCACCTGGCGCAGGGCGAGGTCGGTGCAAAGTTCGAGTCGGTGCTGCTCATCGACGGCGACGAGACGCGCTGGCTCGACCCGGGCCTCTTCGGCGAGGTGACGCCGTGACGCCCCCCAAGTCGCCGCGCGCGCCGCTCGGCCGCGACGTGCTGATCATCCTGCGTGGGCTCTGGGGATTCCTGATGCAGCTCGCGAAGTCGGTGGGGCGTCGTCCGCCCAAGCCCGGGAGCACGCCATGACCGCCGCCGCTGAAGCGTCCGCTGCACCTGCGTTGCCGCCGCGCTCGGGCTTCGTGCTCGGATCGCTGATCGTCGCGTTCGTGGTGACGGTTGCGTACTGGGTGATCTGGTTCTTCGTCGACCGGGCGATCCTGGCGAGCGCGAACACGGAGTCGTACTACGTGTTCGAGAACGCGTTCCCCGTGGCCGACACCTGGCTCGCCGTGACCGCGCTGCTCGGCGCGATCGCGCTCCGCAAGCGCCGCGCGACGACGCTCCTGTGGTGCCTCTGCGCCGGCAGCGCCAGCCTGTACCTCGCCGGCATGGACATCCTCTTCGACCTCGAGAACGGCATCTACAAGGCGCCCACCGGCGACTGGGGTGGGGTGGTCGTGGAGGCGCTGATCAACGCGGGCACGCTGTTCATCGGCGCGTACGTGGTGCACTGGACCTGGAAGCACCGTCGGACGCTCGCTGCGCTCGAGGGCTTCTAGAGGGCGCCGTCGAACGACCCACGAACCGCGACCCACGGCCCGCGACTGGGCTCACCGACCCGGCACTCCCTTGCCAGCCAATCGGGCGAGCGCCTGCTGAAACTCGGCCACCGACACGTTCACGTGCTCGACCACGCGGCCGTAGAGCATCGCCGACGGCACGTTCCGCCCGCCGTTGCGCTCCTGCATCAGCCCCATCTGCCAGAGGATGACGCGCTCCAGCCGGGTGAGGCCGTCGCGGGCGTCGGGGAGCACGTCGAGCGGGTCGCGAGCCATGGCGGACGAAATATAGCGCCCCGCAAGCGAGAAGGCCGATCGGCTCGCGCCAATCGGCCTTCGCGAATGACCCAGCGACCGAGCTAGACGGCGCGGTAGATGGGCTTGCCCGACTTGTCGTTGGCGTGCTCGAGCTGGCCCTCTTCGGCCAGGGCGTTCAGCTCGTCGGTGGCCTCGGAGGCCGAGAGGCCCGCCGTGCGCGCCACCCAATCGACGGGGACCCACTGGTTCACGGAGGTGACGGCCTCCCAGACGCGATCGCGCGGGCTGCCGCCGCCGAGGGCGTCACCCTTGCTGACCTCGACCGGCTGCTTCTTGGCCTCGCCGCTCTTCTCCTTGCCGTCGGTGACGCGGCCGACCGTCTTCAGGTCGGACAGGTCCTTCGACGTGGAGCGGTAGACCAGCAGCGCCACGGGCGCCGAGAGCGCCGCCAGGATCGCGCCGAGCGCCAGCGCCTTCCAGGGGAAGGGCTTCTCGGGCACCTTGGTGCTTGCGCCGTAGTCGTTTACCTCGCCGCGACGGTGATGCTCGAGCGAGGCGCCGTTGTCTTTCTGCACGAAGTCCGAGGGCGGTTGGCCAGCGTGATGCTCGGCCAGGGCCACGCCTGCGGTGCCCAGGGTCAGGAAAGCCGCAGCAAGCGCGGCGATAAAGGTCGCGGTTCGCACGGACGAGGACGTTAGCAAAAACATGGCCTCAATAGGAACTCCTGGTTGGCCCAATCGGTTCGGTCGACCCGAAGTCGTTGCCCGGGGCGCCAGGGACCACTAAGAACCCCCACGCCGCCCAACCGGCCCACAAACATGTTCCGCCTCGCGATCTCGCTGGTGGTCAACCTCCTGCTCCTGCTGGCCTGGCCCATTCGGGGGCTGATGCGGGCCCTGGGGCGGCGGCGATCGGCGCTGGCCGTGGTGCTCCGGGTGCGCGGCGAGCTGCCGTATCTGGCGCCCCCGCGGCGGCGGCCGTGGCTGTTCCGGTTGCTCTCCCGGCGCGAAGGCAAGCATCCCGAAGAGCCCACCAGCCTGCGCGATCTGGAGCGCGATCTCGCCGCCCTGGCCGAGCGGCCCGAGGTGAAGGCCGTGGTGCTGCACCTGGAGAGCTTCTCCGGCTCGGGCGCGGCGCTCACCGCGCTCTTGAAGGCGCTCGAGCCGCTTCGCAAGGCGGGCAAGAAGGTCACGGGCTACTCGCGCGTGGCGACCACGGGCGAGTACCGGCTCCTGGCGCAGCTCGATCGATTCGAACTCGGGCCGGGCGGGCGATTGGAGCTCGCGGGCTACGCCGCCGAGGTGCTGAGCCTTCGCGACGCGCTGGCGCTCGCGGGCGTGCGGCCCCAGTTCGTTCGGCGCGGCGAGTTCAAGACCGCGCCGGAGATGTTCACCGAGGCGTCGATCTCGCCGGCCCAGCGCAAGACGCTGGAAGCCATCCTCGACGAGCGGACCGACGCGCTCCTTCAAGGCATCACCTCGGGCCGCAATCTCACCCTGGACGCTGCGAAGGCCGCGCTCGATCAGGGCCCGTACAGCGCCCGCCGCGCCATCGACGCCAAGCTGGTGGACGGCACGTCGGAGCCGGCGGCCATCGAAGACGCGCTCAAGGCCGAGCACGGGAAGAAGCTGCAGATGGTGCCCTACGGCGCGTTCCAGGGCGCGTGGCGGCGCGGGCGCCCGGCGTTCCGACCCCTGCGGCGGCCGAAGTACCTGGCGGTGGTGCCCGTGCGAGGCGTCATCAACGTCGGCGAGGGCCGCGGCGGCAGCGGGCCAACCGTGGCCGGCAGCGACTCGGTGGTGGAGGCGCTCGACGAAGCCGTGGAGTCCAGCCGCGCGCCCGCGATCCTGCTCTACATCGACTCGCGCGGCGGCTCGGCCGTGGCCAGCGAGCTCATCCACGCAGCGGTGCATCGCGCGAACAAGAAGAAGCCCGTCATCGCCTACTGCGACACGGTGGCGGCGAGCGGCGGCTACATGGCCGCGGTGGGCGCGCGCGAATTCTGGTCGGCGCCCGAGTCGATCGTGGGATCGATTGGCGTGTTCGCCGGCAAGCTCGACGTCGAGGGCTTGTTGAAGCAGGTGCGCGTGGGCGTCGACGAGATCCGCCGCGGCGCGCACGCGGGCCTGTACTCGCTCCTGCGCGGCTGGACCGACGAGGAGCGCGCGGTCATGGAGCGCGACGTCGAGGAGACCTACCAGGACTTCCTGCGCATCGTGGCTTCGGGCCGCAACATGACCACGGATGCCGTGCATGCCGTGGCCGAGGGCCGCGTCTTCACCGGCACCAAGGCGCTGCAGGCCAAGCTCGTCGACGGCAACTGCGACTTCCAGGAGGCGATCCGCAAGGCGTGCACCGCCGGGGGATTGCCATTCGACGCGCCGCTGGGCTGGATCGATCCCTCGCCCGCTGCGCCGAGCCCCCTGGAGCTGCTGCGGCCGGCGATGCAAGAGCGGCTGTGGATGCTGGACCTCAGCTGGCTGCGCTGAGCGCCGCGATCACTCCCAGTCGCGCATCAATGCCTGAACCGCGGCGTAGCGTCGCAGCAGCTCCTCGCGCTTGCTCAGGAAGAACACCCAGCCGCCGACGAGCATGAACCCGAGCAGGGTGAGCATGATGCCCAGCACCAGCCCGTTGTGCAGGCCGCGGCGGGCGCCGTAGCTGAGCACGTCGAGCACGAGCACCGCGGTGCCCAGGTACACGTAGCTCTTCACGCGCAGCATCACGCCGAGCAGCACGCCCACCACGCAGACCACCGCGCAGATCATCACGTAGCCGAGCTCGTCGTACATCACGCTGCTCGCCACCGACGCCAGATACACGGTGAGGATGCCCACGGTGCGCATCCAGAACCGGCCGTTGTCGGAGAGGTCTTTGCGGAAGATGCGCGCGAACGCGAGCAGCGTGGCGCCGAAGGGGATGGCGTAGAACTGCGGGTCGTTGATGCCGCGGCTCGCCCAGGTCACGGCGAGCGCCGCGTTGAGGGCGATGCCCGAGAGCACCGCCGCGATCTTCGAGCCGCCCAGCGACGCGCTCACCGCCGCGTAGTGCATCGCCAGACCTGCAGCGTAGAGCGCGGCCTGGCCGGCATCGAGGTGGGGCACGAACACCAGGCCCACCAGCGGCAGCGCGTGCGTGGCGATCGTCATCGGCCGATCGAAGACCTCGGCGTCGGCGCGCTTGGCCAGCGCGTGCAGCCCCAGGAACGCGAAGCCGAGGAGCACGCTCGCGAGCGCGTCGCGATCGCTGCGCGCGCCGATGAGGTCGGTCTGGATTCGCACCAGCAGGTACAGCGCGAGCAGCGCCAGCTGAGCGAGGTAGGCGTAGATCTCGTTGCCGGTGTCGAGCGCGCGCAGCGTCGCAAAAGTCCCCAGCAGCGCCGCCGCGAGCGCCGCGAACGCGAGTTCCTTGGGCAGCATGCCGTTCATCAAGCCCATCGCGCCGCCGAGCTCGAGGGCGCCGAGCACGAAGTACAGGTGCGCGGCCACGAGGATGTCGGCTCGCTTCTTGTCGCCCTGGGCGAAGCGCTCCGCGGCCACCGCGAGCCCCGCCGACGCCAGCGCCCACGCGCCCAGGATCGCCTCGTGCGGCCGCCCCGTCGCGAGCTTCACGCCCAGCCACGCGAGCGCGAGGTGTGCGGTGAGCGGGAGCAGCGCCAGCGCCAGGAAGCGCCCGCCGCGCTCGCGCAAGCTCCCCACCACGAGCGCCACGGTGAGGATTGCCGCCGTCGCCGGGGTCTGCCATTCGCCGAGCTCGAAGCCGGTGGCCGCGAGGCCGGCGAGCGCGAGCAGCACCACCGTCGCGAACGCGAGCGACGCGGCGATCTTCCGCCGACGCGCGGGCATCGCGAGCCCCACCCGCGCGAGGAGCCGTCCCTCGGCGTGGTTCGGGATGCGCCAGGCGATGAGCGCGAAGGGCAGGGCAGTGAGGGCGAGCAGCACCGGGCGCATATCCACCGGCGCCACGTAGGCCACCGGCAGCACCAGCGCCGCGTACACCAACCCGAGCGCCCACACGCCGCGCCGCCGCCAGAGCAGGTGCAGCGCGGCGATGGGCAGGTACTCGGCCACGAGCAAGCCCGTGGGCTCCGTGCCGCGGCGCAGATCGAGGCGGTCGTAGATGCCCAGCGCGAGCGCGACCACGCCCACGCCGATGGTCCACGCAGCCGTCATCGACAGCGCACCCGCGTAGGGACGGAAGCTCTCGGGAGCATCGCCCTCGGCGTCGACCGCGCCGAACACGCGCTGCAGCACGCGCTCCACGCGACGCACGCGCAGCAGCCCCGCGAGCGCGAGCAGCACGTTCAAGACCACGAACGCGGGCAGCACGTTCGCGACCTTGCCGTTGCCGAGCGCGTCCACCATCGCCAGGACGCCAGCGACCGGCCACCACAGCGGCCCCGGCGCGGCGAGCGCGGCGAGCGTGAGCAGCGCGCAGCTCACGGCCACGGGCACGTCCATGGCGACGTCGTCGTAAGCGGCGATGCTCAGCGCGCCGCCGATGGCGAGCAGCATCGCCACCAGCATCGACCAGCGCAGCGTTTGGGCCCGGCCGCGGTCCGGCGAACGGTCGAGGAAGACGAGCGTCAGCGCGCTCGGGAAGCGCCTCGTGAGCAGAGCGAGCCCGAGGCCGGCGGCGCCCGCGGCGAGCACGAGGTGCGTGGCGTGCGCGGGGTCCTTCGCGCGGGCAAGCTCGGCGGCGATGAGCAAGCCCACCGCAGCGGGCTGCAGCGGCGCCCAGCCCAGCGCGCGCGCCGAGAGGAAGACCACCAGGGCAGCGGCGTAGGGCGCGAGGTGCCACCAGGCATCCGACGCGCGGCCGTCGAGCCCGCAGAGCGCCGCGCCCGAGATGCACAGCAGCGCCAGCACGCCGAGCGCGTACCCGATCGTCTTGGCCGGCTTCGGGCCGAAGACCGCCTCCGCGGCGCTGCCCAGCGCACGCGCGAGATTGGCGAGAACGCCGAAGGCGATCGCCGAGCCGAGCAGGATGTCCGGGGCCGCGGTCGGCCAGTAGAACGCCGCGGCGAGCACGCCCATCGCCGCGCCGGCGAAGAGCGCGAGCGCGTTCTCGGTCTGGTGCGCGAGCAGCAGGTACGCCATCGCGAAGAGCGCGAGCACCTCGGCCGCGTCGACGTGCGTGACAACGTGGCTGCGATCGATGGCGAGCGCGTCGGCGCCAGCGAGGATCGGCGCGAGCAGAACCAGGACGATCGCCGTCAGGGCAATGCCTTCGGCCTTGCCACCGAACGCGAGCTCCACCCAGCGCGGGCGCTTCGCGGCCACGAGGCCGAGCACGGCCGTCCCGAGCGCCAGCGCGCCCGCCGAGAGCCCGGGCACGTCCGACGATTGCGGCTCGGTGGCCCACCAGGCCGCCAGGAACGCCAGCGGGAGCCAAAGCGCCGGCGCATCGCGCCAACGCAGCAGCACCACGTACGCCAGCGCGCCGAGCGCGAGCCACGGCGACGCCACGTGCGCGCCGATGGCCATGGGGATGAGCAGCGCAGCGATCGCAGGAGGCACCGACGTCGCCGGACCTTCGTCGCGGAGCACAGAACGCGCGAGCTTGGGCAGCTTCTCGAACGCGACGGCCACCAACGCCATCAGCAGACCGAAGATCGCCAGCGCGGGGATCCACTTCGCACACGCCAGCGCCCCGAGCGTCACGGCGGCGAATGCGCCCCAGCCGAACGCGTGTCGCCGCGCGAGCCCCAGCGCCAGCACCGCACCCAGCGCGAGCGCGAGCGTGTCATCCGGCGCGCGCTCGTGCAGCGTTGCGCTCGCGAGCGTGGGCAGCACGGCCATGACACCGAGCAGCCCCGCGAACAGCGCCAACGGATCGCGCGCGAGCCAGAAGCCCGATGCCGGCCACGGCAACGGCGCGCCGAACGGCTTGGTGCCGGGCTCGCACTCGGGCGGATGCGCGTGCGCGAAGCCCGAGGCGATGAGCGCGAGGAATGCCGGCGCGAGCAGCAGCCGCGCGTCGATCCACGCCGGATGCGGAATCTGGAGCGCCCACCACGCACCGAGCACGGCCACGCACGCAGCGGCGTAGGCGGGGAGCTGCGACCGCGTCTCGAGGGCGAGCAGCACGAGCAGCACGGCCGCGGCGCCGAGGGTGGCGGCGGCGAGCTCGGGACTGTCGGCCACGAGCGCCCACGGAACCGACGCGGCCGCGAGGAACAGCGCCTCGCCCACCATGCCCGGTCGCTGCCGGTCGGGCGCGATGCGGGCGATCACCACCAGCCCGAGGCCCGAAGCGATGGCGAAGAGCGCCTGGGTGTCGCCGCCGAGCGAGTGCGAGACGTCCCAGCCGAGCAGGGCGATGACCCAGCCGAAGAGGTAGCCCGCCGCCGCGTGATCCGCGAGCCAGAGCGCGGCGCCGAGCAGCAGCGTCAGCGCGATCGATGACCAGAGGCCCGGGCGAACCTCCGTCGAGCTGTGCGCGACGACAGTGAGCAGCAACGTCAGCGCTGCGCCCGACCAACCCAGCGGCCGGTACAGCCACGGCTGGTTCTTGGCGTGCGCACGCCGCGCGAGGAAGCCGAGCAGCACCAGGTACGGCACGGTCGACACGCCCGCGTAGGCCACGGGCAGCGACTGGCTCGGCGCGTAGCCCAGGGCCTGCCGCGCGGCCGCGAGCAGCTGGGCGACGCCGTTCCGGATCAGGTCGGGCGAGAGGTAGTACGCGAAGAGCCCGAGCACCGACGCGATGGCCACGAACGCGCTGCGCCGGTACGTCCGCGCGGCGTCCGCGAAGGCGAGCGTGGCCACCATCGCCGCCGCAGCCGCCGACGCCTCCGCCACGAGCGACGCCAGCGCGCCCACCGCGAGCAGCGCCATCGCCGCGAGCGTCGTGGCCGGCACCTTCGGGCGATCGCCCGTCGCACCCACGCGCGCAACGTCGGCGCGCATCGCAATCCAGCCCAGCGCAGCGGTCACCGGTCCGTAGAGCTCGAGGCCCGGCTCGGGCGAGGCGCTGAAGTGCAGGCGCGCGAGGTCGAAGGCCGCCAGATAGAGCAGCGAGAGCGCGCCGAACGCCTGCGACGCGCGCTCCATGGCCGGCTCGCGCACGCGCATCAGGCCCGTGGCCGAGAAGAGCGCGGCCAGCGGCACGAGCGCGCAGAGCCGCGGATCCGACGCAGCCCACGGAACGGCCAGCTCCCACGCGAGCAGCACGCCACCGGTGGCGGCCACGCGCAGGCTCATCCGGTCGTCGAAGCGGTCGCAGGCGAGCTTGAGCAGCCACGTGGACGCCGCCGCGCCGAGGACGCCCGCGCCGAGGAAGAGCGCGCCGTGTTGCTCGCGGAGCGGATCGAGCGTGACCAGCGCCACGGGTGCGACCGCGGCGCCGATGAGGCTCAGGATGCGGCCGGCGCTGGTGAGCTGCTTCTTCTCGCCGAGCAGGAAGCCCGCGCCGCCAAACGCCGCGGCGTAGAGCGTCATCATGCTGAAGACGATGAGCGAGCGGGCCACGTCGCTGCCCGCGCGCAGGTACGCCTGCGACGCCACGTACAGCGACCCGGACACGATGCAGAACGCGCCCACGAACCAGATGGCGTTGTCGTAGAGGAACGGCCGCCAGACCTTGTTCCAGCTCGACTCGCGCTCGACGATCTTCTCCACCTTGCTCGGCGGCGGCGCGCCCAGCTCGGTAAGCGCGAGCGGGCCTTCGACAGCGCCGCTCGCGAGCGCCGCAGCGTCGGCGGCGAGCGCGATGGCCGGAACGGGCTCCGGCACCGGCTTCGGCGGCTCGACGAGCTCGTTGACCACGGCCGGCAGGACGACGGACGCGGGTTCGTGGCTGGTGGCTGGTGGCTGGTGGCTGGTCTCGGGCGCCGGTTCGGACGGCCGATCGTGGATCGCGGCTCGTGGCTCGTGGCTCGCTGCAACTGGGGCTGGGGATGCGGTTTCGGAGTGAATCGGAGCAGGAGGTTGCTGCACCTCGGCGAACTTCACCTTCGGCAGCAGCGCTTCCGCGCTCGACACACGCCGATCCATCTCATCCAGCGTCGCCTCGAGCCGCTTGGCGCGCTCGCGATACGGCTCCGAGAGCTTCTTCGCGAACTTGCCCGGCAGATCGCCGCGGCGCTCCCACGACTCCACCGCATCAATCAGGAAGAAGTGTTGCTGCAGATCGCGCTGCACCAGTTCGCGCGGGCGATCCTCGAGCGGACCACCACACGCCACGCAAAAGCGCGTCTTGGGCCCTCGCTCCTCGCTGCATCGCGGGCAGTACATGCCAACCCCCGAGTTGCGCCTGCGCCCCCAGATGCTCCGGGAGCCGGTATCATCCCAGCGTCACGGCTCGCGAACCAGCGATGTGCGTCGCGCGTGCCAGACCGCAAGGTCCCGAAACCGCGGACGCGAGCACCGGAGGACGGCGAATGTTGGACAGGGTGTGGCGAGTCGTCTGTGGCATGGCCATGACAATGCTGATCGCCGGCTGCCCGCAGGCCCCTGTGACGCCGCCCACACCCGACCAGCCCGACGCCGCCCCGCGCGCCGCGCTCCAGGCCTTCCTCGAAGCTCAGCAACAGGGCGACTTCGCCAAGGCCTACGCGTTGCTCTCGGCACCGCTGCGCGCCCGCTACACGCCCGAGCGCCTGCAGGCGGACTACGCGCGCGATCACGCGCTCGCGGATGACAAGCTCGCCCGCATTCGCGCGGCGCTCGCCTCGGGCACGCCGCTCGATGTCCACGGAGCGGACGCTGCGCTGTTGCTTGGCGAAGGGCGCGCGGTGCACCTCGTCGATGAGCGCGGCGCCTGGCACGTGGCCAATCTGGAGTAGGGCGCCGCCGAGCCCGCCTTGCTAACCATGGGTGGCCTGCTTCCGAGCCCGCCCATGACCCTGCCGCTTTCGCTGCTGGAGCTTTCGCCCGTGGGTGCTGGCGTCGCGCCGAGCCAAGCCGTGCGCGAATCGGTGGAGCTGGCCCGCGCTGCGGAGCGCCTGGGCTTCTCGCGCTTCTGGGTGGCCGAGCATCACAACATGCCCTCGATCGCCACCTCGGCGCCGGAGGTGCTCATCGCGCACCTCGCGGCCAACACCTCGCGCATCCGGATCGGCGCCGGTGGGATCATGTTGCCCAACCACACGCCGCTGCGCGTGGTGGAGATCTTTCGCACGCTGGAGGCGCTCCATCCCGGCCGCATCGATCTTGGCCTGGGCCGCGCGCCGGGCACGGATCCGCTGACCTCGTCGGCGCTTCGGCGCAGCGACGATCCCGACGTGAACCAGCTCCTGGTCGAGCTCATCGCCTTCGAGCGCGGCGCGTTCCCCGAAGACCATCCGTTTCGCGCCATCACGCCCATGCCCAGCGACGTGCGCATCGGCGCGTTGTGGATGCTCGGCTCGACCCATGCGGGCGCCCAGATCGCCGCGCAGCTCGGGACGCGCTACGCCTTCGCGGGGCACTTCTCGATGCGGTTCGGCATGGAGGCGCTCGAGATCTACCGGCGCTTCTTTCAGCCGTCGGACGAGCTGGCGAAGCCGTACGCGATGCTCGCCGTGACCGCCGTCTGCGCCGAGACCGACGAGGAAGCGCAGCGCCTGGCCGCGCCGCTGAAGCTGGCCATCGCTCGCAGCCGGTTGGGCAAGCCGCAGCCCATCGCGTCGGTGGAGGAGGCGATGGCGTACCGCTTCTCGACCGCCGAGCAGGCGATCATCGACGAGTTCTTCGCGGGGGCCGTCATCGGCTCGCCGTCGCGCGTGGCCCAGGGCCTGCGCGAGCTCGCCGCCAAGACCGGTGCTGACGAGCTCATGCTCTCTGCGCTCGTGCCGGACCTGAAATCGCGCATCCGCTCGCTGGAGCTGATCGCCGACGCGATGAAGTCGCCCTGACCAGCACGATTCCTGCTCTTCCGAACGGCTCACACGGCGCGCCGCGGGCTTGGACCCGCACGCGCGGTGAACCGTCGACGGAGGCGCTCAAATGCTGGCGTACGTGCTCGCGTTGCACCTGATGTCGCCGCAACTGCGACTTTCGATTCCAGACCTCGACGTGCCCCGTCCCGTGCGAGTGGAGCCCGCGACCCGCCTGCGGACTTCGAGAAGCCGCACCACGATCGCGACGATCCCGAGGGCGATGCGCGCTCGCGAGAGTTCTGGTCGGCCATGGGCGGCATGGTGGGCGGCCACGGAATCGCCGCCGGCTGCGCGTTCATGGCGGCACTCGCTTTCACGCCCTTCAATGACCCCAGGGCCGACATCCCGGCGTCAGCGGGAGCGGGACTGTTCTTCGGGTTCCTGGCCGAAATCATCGTGGTGCCGCTCGTGGCGAGCCTGTTCGCCACCTGGGAAGCGCCCAGCGGCGCGTCGCTGTGGTCGCCGTTCTGGCGCGGCTTTCTCGTTCACGCCGGCGCGCTCTTTGGCTTGGGGGCCTTTGCGACGCTCAGCGTGCCAACGGCCATCATCGGATTCGCCTTGTTCGTCGCGGTCGAGTTCGTGGGCGTGCCGAAGATCATCGTCGCGGGGCTCAACCTCGAATCGGATCCGCCGAGCGCGTCCACGCCTGCGCCCGCCTCGCACGCCCAGGCGACCGACGGCTCGCCGCGCACGCTCGCCTGGGGCCTTGCGTTCTAGCGACCAAGCCCGAGGCTCTTCGCCTTGACAGTTGAGGCCCAGGCCGTGATCTTGCGCGCCATGAGCGCCCCCTCCGAAGCCGACGTCCTCGCCGCGCTGTCCAAGGTGAACGATCCCGAGCTGAACCGCGACCTGGTCTCGGCCGGCATGATCAAAGACTTGAAGCTCGACGGCGGGAAGGTCTCGCTCAAGGTCGAGCTCACCACGCCCGCGTGCCCGGTCAAAGACGTCATCCAAAAGGACGTCGAGAAGGCCGTGCGCGGCGTGTCCGGCGTGACCGAGGTGAAGGTCACCATGGGCGCGCAGGTGCGCAGCTCCAAGATCGGCACCCAGGACCTCATCCCCAAGGTGAAGAACGTCATCCTCGTGGGCGCGGGGAAGGGCGGCGTGGGCAAGAGCACCGTGGCTGTGAACCTCGCGGTGGGGCTCTCGCGCTTCGGCGCCAAGGTCGGCCTGCTCGACGCCGACTTCTACGGCCCCAGCGTGCCGCTCATGACCGGCGTGAAAGGCCGGCCGGTTTCGAAGGACGGCAAGACCCTCGAGACGCTCTCCGCCCACGGCATCCAGGTGATGAGCATCGGCTTCCTGGTCGATCCGGATCAGGCCGTCATCTGGCGCGGGCCCATGCTCCACGGCGCGGTGATCCAGCTCCTGCGCGACGTGAACTGGGGCGAGCTCGACTACCTCGTGCTCGACCTGCCGCCCGGCACCGGCGACCTCGTGCTCACGCTCGCCCAGAACGTGCGCGCGGCTGGCGCGGTGCTGGTGACCACGCCGCAGGACGTGTCGCTGTCTGACGTGCTCAAGGCCAAGCTCGCCTTCGACAAGCTCAACGTGCCGATCCTGGGCGTCGTCGAGAACATGAGCGCGTTCGTGTGCCCGCACTGCCAGCAGAAGACCGCCATCTTCGACGAGGGCGGCGGGCAGAAGTTCGCAGGCGCGGTGGGCATCCCGTTCCTGGGCAAGGTGCCGCTCGACCTGGCCATCCGCGTGGCCGGCGATGCGGGCACGCCCATCGTCGCCAGCTCGCCGGACAGCGAGCAGGCCAAGGCGCTGCTCGAGGTGGCGTCGCGCGTGGCCGGGCGCGTGTCGATGGCGAACTCCAAGGTGCGCCTGCCCGTCATCTCGGCGGACGCCCGGGCCTGACAGCGCCTCTCGCTCAAGATTCTTCTGGTCCGAATTGACGGATTGCGAACGCGTGGCCGGGTGGTACGGTGCCGCGCCCGATGCGCCGCCTCGCCCCGATCTTTGCGCTCGCCTGCGTGGCGCTGGTGCTCTTCTTTCATCAAGAGGAGAGCCCGAACCCGCTCTCGCGCTTGCTGACGCCGTACGCGCTGGTGGAGCACCACACGCTCCAGGCCGATGCGTGGCGCGACGCGTACGACAAGGCGATCGTCGACGGGCACGTGTACAGCGACAAGGCGCCGCTCTCGAGCTTCCTGGTGCTGCCGTTCTACGCGGGGATGCGGCTGTTCGAGCACGGCCCGCAGACGATGGCCGACAAGGCCGCGGCGGTGCACATCGGCGATGTGGTCGGTGCGGCGATCCCGTTCGCCATCTTCGCGCTGCTCTTGTTGCGACGCGGTCGGCGCGAAGGCCTGAGCCCGGAGCTCTCGGTGGCCGTGGCGCTCGCGGCGACGTTCGGCACGTTCCTCTTCAACTACGGCGGCGCGTTCTTCGGGCACATGCTCGCGGCCACGTTCCTCGTCGGCGGCTGGGTGCTCGCCACGGAGGACAAGCACCTGCGGCTCGCGGGATTCCTGGGCGGCTGCAGCGTGCTCACCGAGTATCCGCTCGTGCTGCTTCAGGCGGCGATCGTGGTGGCGCTCTGGTTCGAGCCGGATCGCGTGCGCAAGGTGCGCGACTACGTCATCGGCGCGGCGCCATGCGCGGTGCTGCTGTTCGTGTGGAACTTCGCCGTCACCGGCAACCCGCTCGACTTCCCGTACTCGCACGTGCCCGACTTGTTCCGGCCGATGCAGCACCACTTTGGCATCGCGCTGCCGGATCCGGCTGCGGCGTGGGAGCTGAGCTTCGGGCAGTTCCGCGGTGCGTTCTTCTACGCGCCGGCGCTGCTCCTGCTGGTTCCGCTGCTCGGCTACGCGTTCCCCGGGCCGAACGCGCGGCGCAACGTGGTGCTCGTTGCCGCAGCGGGCTACCTGCTCTTCGTGAGCTCGTACTTTCAGTGGGACGGAGGCTGGTGCACCGGCCCGAGGCACCTCCTGCCGCCCGTGGCGCTGCTGCTCTACGAGGGCGTGGGCGCGCTGGCGAAGAACCCGCGCTTCCTGAAGCCCTTCGCGGCGCTGTCGGCGATGGGCGTGGCCGTGAACCTGCTCGCGGTGTCGACGAACCCGTGCCCGCCCGATCAGGCGAAGCTGCCCGTGTTCCAGGTCTTCTGGCCGCGGCTCATGGACGGCAAGACCGCCGACGCGATCCTCGTCGACCTCGGCGCGCCGCGCGGCGCGTACCTGGTGGGCATCTGGCTGGTGCTCTTCGTCGCCGGCGGGGTGGGGCTCGCGTTCGCGGCGCGGAAGCTGCTGGCGGCGGAGAAGGCTTAACCGTTTCGTTAAGCGTCGCTTGCCTGGCCGCGGCTGGGCTACACTCTGCGCGTGCACGCCCTCCTGCTCCTCGCGGCGCTCGCCGCGCCCGCCTCGACCGCCGCCGACGCTGAGAAGCTCGCCCACGCCAAGGACTGGGACAACCTGTACCTGGCCTTCTCGTCCGGCGATCCCGCGAAGTTCTCAGCCGCGGATCGCACCAAGATCGGCGACGCGTTGCTCACGGGCGCCAAGGCCATGGCCTCGAGCGATCCGGTGATGGCCGTCTCGTTGGGCGAGCGCGCCGTCGCGTTCAACGAGAGCGTGGACTCGCTGCTCGAGGCGGCGTCGCTCGAGGAGAAGGCCGACCAGAACGGCCAGGCGGCGAAGTTCCTCGAGCGCGCGGTGGCGGTGGATCCCAAGAGCGGCGCGGCGCACCTCGCGCGCGCCCAGCACGCGCTCCACGAGAACGACTCCGCGCTCTGCCTCAAGGAGCTCGACGCCGTGCCTGCCGGTTTCCAGGCCGCGCAGGTGAAGGCCCTGCGAACCAAGGCGCAAGCCAAAGTCGTGGAGAAGCAGGCCGACGAGGCCGCGCTGGATCGCGTGCAGCAGCAGGTGGCCAACAACCAGATGAAGGCGCCGGATCAGGCCGCGCCCAAGCAAATCAAGCCGGAGCCTGCGAACGCCAAGATGGTGAACATGGTCGATCCCGCGGATCGCATCGACGGCGCGGCGATGGCCGGGCTGCGTCAGAAGGCGGGGGAGCACTTCGTGTTCGCGTACGGCAACAACGAGCGCGACTGGGGCCAGCGCGCGGACTACGAGGGCCATGTCGAGGAAGCGCTCGAAGAGGCCTACGAGTACGTGGGCGAGGCGATGCACACCAACCGCACCGAGCCGGTGCAGGTGGTGCTCTACACCAAGCAGGAGTACGAGTTTCACTTCGGCGGGAGCGCGCTCTCGCGTGCGGCCGGCTTCTTCTCGGGGAAGATCCGCATCAACGGCGCCGAAGAGATGACGCCCGAGGTGCGCGCGGTCATCGTGCACGAGTACGTGCACGCGGTGCTCGGCGAGCTCATGGGCCCCCGGGGCAGCTGCCCGCAGTGGGTGAATGAAGGCTTCGCCACGTATGTCGAGAACATGTACCGCTCGAGCCGCGGCATGCCCGGCGCCGACGACATCTGGCGCACCGAGCTCCACGCCATGGCCGTCGCCGGCCGGCTGCCCAAGGTGGCCAGCCTCGACCGCAGCTTCCTCGAGTACAGCAACCCCCGCGTGGCCTACGCGACGTCGGGCGAGGCGATGAGGCTCCTGGTCGAGCGCTACGGCATGGACACGTTCGTCACCGCGCTGCACGACTCCGCGAAGATGGGCTGGCCCCGGTCGATGGCCGAGCACCTGCCCGCCGACATGGACGGCCTCGACGACGAGATCAAGAGCAACCTCTCGAAGCTCTGAGCGAGCGAGCGGCCGAGCGCGGATGAAGGCCTGGCCACTTCTCAACCACCTCGGCCAAACCTGTTGTTTGTGCCTGGCTGGGGGCGGGGTAACATCGCGAACGCCTGAGCTGAAAAGCAACGCCACGGCCACCCATGTCCGACACCTTGAGCGCCATGCGCGAGTACCGCTTCCTCGACGACAAGAGGAACGCCAGCGGGCTCAGCGACTCTGAAGAGACGCGCTGGCGCGAGCTGGGTAACCAACTCCAGATGGCGCCCGCCGCGGAGGCGCCGCAGGATCCGGTCGCTTACGCCCAGGCGCTGGTGGCGCAGGGCTACGACCCGGTGCAGGCGTTCCTGCACGTGGGCTTCACGCTCGATCAGATCGCTGCGGCCGGCTACGACATCACCGCGCACCAGCAGGCGCAGCAGGCCTACGATCCGCACGCGTACGCGCAGCAGCTCCTCGCTCAGGGCTACGACGCCGCGACCGCTTATGGCGCAGCGGGCTTGCCCGTCCCCGAGACGGCGGCGCCGGCCGCTCCGGTTGCGCCCGCGCCGGAGCCCGAGCCCGAGTTCGCCGACGCCGAGCTGATGGACGAGCCTGTTGCCGCCGCAGCGGCTGCACCAGCGCCCGAGGTCGATCCCACCGGCGGCTGGACGGCGGAGAGTGCGGGCACGCGTCCGGTCTCGGCGGAGCAAGCGATCCCCAAGGCCGATCCCTGGCGTTCGCCGAGCCCCGTGGTGGAGACGCTGCCGGCGCCGGCGCGCGTCGTGCCGATGGTGGACGACGTCACCCGGAACGCCGACGAGCTCTTGAAGGACGCAGCCTGGGGCGTGGACAAGCCCGAGGCCGCCACCCTGCCGCGGCCGACATCCGCGGAGCGGCGCGCGGTGGATCCGTTCGCGCCGTCGGAGCCGTTGCCGCTGCCGGAAGGTGCGACGCTCCACGGTGATGCGGCTGCCGCGCCGGCCGAGGTCGCGCCGCCGCCCGAGCCGGAGCGCTCGCCGTTCGAGCCCACGCCGGTGGCGATCGCTGCGCCCGAGCCCGATCTTTCGACGCTGCCCACCTCGCCCATGCGCTCGCCGTTCGAGGCGGGCGCGGCCGGTGCGCCGACGGTGGACCTCGCGGAGTCGACCGAGTCCGTCGAGATGGGCACGGCGGGTGTCCAGGCCGGTGGCGGGCTCGAGGGCATTCCCGAGATCGACATGGGCGCCGGCGAGCCGGCCGAGCTGGAGCTCGAGACCGGACCGAAGAGCGTTCAACCGTCGTTTGGCGGCGAGATTGATCTCGCGTCCGCGCCGGAGACCACGCCCGAGCCCGACAGCCGATTCCAAATGCCGGCCGAGATCGACCTGGCTGCCAGCAGCGAGCCGGCGCCGGAGCTCGCGGTCGAGGCGTCGCCTGCGACGGTCATGGTCGCGGCCGTTGAGGCCGAGCCGGTCGCCGAAGCGTCGCCGGCCACCGTGATGGTGCCGGCCATCGAGGCGCCGCCCGCGATGGAGGCGTCGCCGGCCACGGTGATGGTGGAGGCCGCTGCGCCGCCGCCGGAGCTGGTCGCCGAGCCGGTCATCGAGAGCGCGCCCGTCATCGAGAGCGCGCCCCTCATCGACGCGGCGCCGGTGATTGAAGCGCCCGCCATTGAGGCCGCGCCGGCCATCGATGCCGAGCCCGTCATCGACGCCGCACCGGTCATCGAAGCGCCGGCCATCGATGCAGAGCCCGTGTTGGAGGCTGCGCCGGTGGTCGAAGCGCCTGCCGTCGAGGCCCAGCCGGCGATCGACGCCGCGCCGGTGATGGAGGCCGCGCCGGTCGTGGAGCAGGCGATTGAGGTCACGGCCGAGGTCATTCCGGCGGCGGCCGAGCCCATCACGGCCGACGGGACGAACGGCGTGGCCCACGCGCCCGTGGCCAATGACAATCCGCCGTGGCCCACGCGCTCGGAGCTGTCCGAGTGGCGCTCGGCCGACAAGGCCGAGTACGTCGCCTGGTCGTGGAACGAGGGCGGGATCGAGCCGTTTGCGGAGCTGCCGGAAGAGGCCTTTGCCGCGGAAGGCGCAGCTGCACCGGCGCCGACTCCGGTTTTTGCGGCCGAGCCCGTGCCAGAGCCCGCGCCCGAGCCGGTTGCGCCGCCCGCGCTCGATCGCACGCCGACCGAGTTCGACGCGCATCCGGCCGGCGAAGAGGCCACGCTCGACGGCGAAGTGCTGGAGATGAGCGAGCCGGTCATCGAGGCTGCGCCCGTGATCGAAGCGGCGCCGGTCCTCGATGCCCAGCCGATGCTGGACGCGCAGCCGATGCTCGAGGCCGACGTGGTGCTCGAGCCGGTGATCGACGCGCAGCCCATCCTCGAGGCGCCGATCCTCGAGGTGGCGCCAGCGACCGACGACGCGCCGATGGCCATCGACGAGAGCGAGTTCGTGCCGGGCGCGAACCCGGCGGGTCCGCAGCCTGCGCCGGTGGTGGCGGGGGAGAACCGCGTCATCGTGCACCTGGTGGAGGGCGCGGTGAAGCGGGGCACGGTTCAGGACATCGACCTGGGTGCGGATGCGGTCGTGCTGCACTCGCAGATTGGCGCGGAGACGATTCGCCGCGAGCGGATCAAGGCGGTGTTCTTCATGTTGCCGCCGGGCGCGCCGCCGCCGCAGGTGGAGGGCAGCAAGCTGCGCATCACCTTCCACGACGGCCGCCAGCTCGTGGGCTACTCCGATGCCTACGACGGTCAGTCGAGCGGCTTCTTCGTGATCCCGGCCGACGCGCGCACGAACACGCAGCGCATCTACGTGTACCAGGGCGCCGTCCGCCAGGTCGCGCGCGGCTAATCCGGTCCGATCACCGCACACCGATCACCGTCACCGTTCCCCAAGCACGCGCGCGACCCGTGCGCCGTGGGGAAACGTGTGCCACCCACGCCATGCAGAGATCGCGTGATCTTTCGCCGCACTGCGTCGTGTAGGTGCTCCACGGTTCACGTGCGGTCGAATGTGTGGGTGGGGGTCTTGAACTCACAATCCCCGCCACCTAAAGTGCCGATCAGCTCCGGTCCGGGGAGCAGAGGTTGGGGAACAATGGTGGTGGCTTCTTCCGAGCGGCGCGCCGATCAGCGGCTCCCGCTTTCGCTCACCGCGCACTGCCAGGTGGGCACGGATTACTCACGCAGCGACGTGGTCGACGTCTCGCGTTCGGGCATTGGCCTGCGCACCGACACGCCCTGGCCGCCGGGCACCTCGCTGCGCGTGGCGATGGCGCTGCCGCACCACGAGGGCCCCAAGTTCTGCACCCTCACCGGCACCGTGGTCCGCGCGCGCCCGGGCGGCGTGGGCGTGCGCCTCGATGACTCCAAGGCCAGCCGCAGCGACCGCGATGTGCTCGCCGGCTTCCTGGCCGTGCTGAGCATGCAGCGCCAGCTCAGCTACTAGCTTCAGCGACCATCAGTTCAGGTAGCCGCCGCTTCCAGGCGTGCCCGTGCCTTCGTCGTCGTCGGGCTCGTCGCCGCCCGTGATGACGGTGAACTTGCTCGAGCGCTTGCGCAGCTCCTGCTCGATGCGGTGCGCGCGCCAGCGCAGCCAGAGGCGCCGCGGCGAGAGGTCGAAGCTCGAGCGCGTGGCGAGCTCTCCAGCGAAGAACGCAGAGAACTCGGGAACGAGGGCGGCGGGGTGGGTCCGGATGGCGTAGAGCACCAGCATGCCCAGCGAGAGGTAGAGCAGCACCTCGGCCTTCATGGGCAGCACCATCATGAAGTTGATGAGCGCGCCCCGGTGCAGGGCCACCCAAACGACCAGGAGCCCGAGGGAGACGGCCGTCGCGCCCAGGTAGCTGCCGTCCGCGACGCGGGCCCAGAAGAGCGAGAACCCCAGGGTCACCAGCGAGCCAGCCAGCCCGAGCCCGAAGAACCAACCCAGGAACGCCGACGATCCCACGCGCTCTTCCACCCCCGCACCGAACACCAGGAGAGAGTAGACCGTGAAGACGAGGCCCCACGGGTCCGGGTCGGCGAAGACGTAGGTCACGAGCTGCCAGACGAGCCCGTGCTTCACCTCGGCGGGCGTGAAGACGAAGGCCTTGACGAGCCCCAGGCCCACCACCTCGGGCATGTGGTGCGCGCCCATGAGCAGCACCGAGAGCACGAACGTGACGATCGCGAGCCGCGTGGACCACATCCGCAGGTCCCACCGGATCCCGAATCCACCGCCGAAGCCTTGGGCTGGTCTCATAGCTGCAACCGATGCGTCCGAGCGGGTGCGATTGCAACCTAACCACGAAACCAGCGGGCCGCCGGGCGGGCGCCTACTTGGCCCGTTCCTTCCAGAAGAGCGTGACCGTGAGGCAGTGGAACTCCTTGTCGGAGCTCTGCGTGACGACCTTGTCCACGATCTCGCAACCAGGGTTGTCGCGGATCCACTTGGTGATGTTCTCGCCCATCTGCTCGCGGTCGCGCGCGAGGGTGGTCGAGAAGACCTTCACACCCGTGAAGTTCACCATGTTTTCCCACTCCCGCTCATCGGGACGACGCCCGTCCTGAAATCACTCTACACGCACTTGTCGGCTCCCAGAAACCAGGAACCAGGAACTAGATCGCCTCGACCAGCACCGCGATCCCCTGCCCACCGCCGATGCACGCCGAGCCGATGCCGTACTTCTGGCCGCGGCGCTTGAGCTCATAGAGCAGGTGCGCGGTGATGCGCGAGCCCGAGGCCGCGAGCGGGTGGCCCACGGCCGTGGCGCCGCCGTCGACGTTGGTCGTCTCGCGGTCCAGCCCGAGCTCCTTCTCCACCGCCAGGTACTGCGGCACGAAGGCCTCGTTCACCTCGACCAGCGACACGTCCTTCATGGTCGCGCCAGTCTTCTCCAGCAGCTGACGAATCGCCGGCGCCGGGCCGATGCCCATCACCTTCGGGTCGCAGCCCACCACGCCCCAGCCGAGCAGCTTGCCGATGGGCGTGAGGCCCTTCTCCGCCCATGCGCGGTGCGCGAGCACGAACGCGCCGGCGCCGTCGCTGATGCCCGAGGCCGCGCCCGGGTGCACCACGCCGTCCTTCTTGAAGACCTTGGGCAGCTTCTTCAGGCCCTCGAGCGTCGTGTCCGGACGGTTGTGCTCGTCCTTGGCGAAGAACGTGGAGCCCTTCTTGCTCACCAGCTCCACGGGCGTGATCTCGTTCGCGAGGCGGCCGCCTTCCTGCGCGGCGGCGAAGCGCTTCTGGGTGAGGACCGAGTAGGCGTCGACCTCGTCCTGGCTGATCTTGTACTGCTCCGCGAGGTTCTCCGCGGTGATGCCCATGGGCAGCCCGGTGAAGCTGTCGGTGAGCGAGGTGGTGAGGCTGTCCTCGAGGCCGCCCTTGCCGAGCGGGATGCCCCAGCGCGCGCCGCGGATGATGTGCGGCGCCTGGCTCATGCTCTCCGTGCCACCCGCGAGGACCACGTTGGCCTGGCCGGTCATGATCAGCGCGGCGGCCTGGGTGAGCGCCTCGAACCCCGAGCCGCAGAGCCGGTTCACGGTGACGGCCGGGACGTTCTGCGGTGCCCCGACCTTCAGGCCGATGTGGCGCGCCAGGTAGATCGCGTCGGGCGAGGTCTGCACCACGTTGCCGAAGACGACGTGCTCGATCTGATCGGGCGTCACCTTGGCCTGCTCCAGGGCGGCCTTCGCGGCCACCACGCCGAGGTCGGTGGCGCTCTTGTCCTTCAAGGTGCCGCCGAAGGTGCCGAACGCGGTGCGCTTGGCGGAGAGGATCACGAGGTCGTTCGAGACGGGCTTCATGGGTGGGCTCCTGGAGGGCGGCAAACATCACCTGCGAGCGGGTGAATCGCAAGCGCGGCGAGCCGCCAGTAACGCGGGACGGGTCGCCAGTAACAGCCGATGGGTCACCAGTAACGGGGGAAGGGGCGCCAGTAACAGCCGATGGGTCGCCAGTAACGGGGGGAACGGTCGCCAGTCATGTGACCGGCAGCCCAGGCGGCGTTTCTGGCAGCCCAAGCGGCGTTGCCGGCGACCCTCGGAGAGGCCGGGAGGTGGGGTTTCGAGTAGTTTGCAGCCCATGAACCGTCGCCTCGCCTGCCTGCTGCTCGTCCTGCCGCTGATCGCCTGCAACAAGAGCTCGACCGCCTCCGACGCCGGCGGCACCACCACCGGAGGTTCGGGCTCGACGGCCGGCGGCACGACCTCTGGAAGCTCGAGCACCGGCGGCAGCACCGGCTCGACCGGCGACGCAGGTCCGATCGACGCCGGCCCAATCGATGCGGGCGACTTCGAGCAATGCGACGCACACGCGAGCGGCCCGAGCCACATGACCGACTCGACCATCGCCTGGAACCTGGGCGACGGCGGCTTGAACCTCACCGGCAACCGCATCATCGCCGCGGACCTCGACGGCGACGGCTATCCGGACCTGATCGTCCACGCCATCTACACGAACGCGCGCAGCCTGGTCCCGCTCTCGGACGGCGGCACCGGGCCGCTCTACGAGCACGTGCTCATGAACCGGCCGAATCCGAATGGCGGGCGCATGTTCGTGGACGCGACGGTGGAGAGCGGCGTGTTCCAGGTGCGCGCGGGGCAGGGCCTGCGCTCGGCGCAGCTCGCCGTGGCCGCCGACATCGACAACGACGGCGACCTCGATCTCTTCAGCGGCACGTACACGGATCCCACCCATCCGGAGACCGACCCGGGCGACCGCAGCGAGGTGCTCATCAACGACGGCACCGGCCACTTCACGCTCGCGCCCATCTCCGACGCGCAGCCGCAGGCGAGTCAGCTCTGGCCGACGACGGGCGCCACGTTCACCGACGTCGACCACGACGGCAAGCTCGACCTGTTCGTGGGCTTTTGGTACCGCGCGTACGGCTCGTCGGAGTACGGCGTGCCCGCGCAGCTCTACCGGGGCAACGGCGACGGCACGTTCGCGTCGATCACCAACAGCGCGGGCGTGGCCACCAGCAGCGGCCTCTTCACGCTCGGCAACGACCAGAACCCCAAGCCGGCGTACGGCGTCACCGCGTGCGACGTGAACGGCGACGGCTCGCCCGAGCTGATGATCAGCGCCTACGGCCGCCAGTGGAACAACCTCTACTTGAACGACGGCACCGGCCACTTCGCCGAGGTCGGCCAGGACTCGGGCTACGCCGGCGACGAGAACCTCGACTACACCGATAACCAGTTCTTCCTCTGCTACTGCACCGTGCATCCAACGGCCGCCGGCTGCGCGGACGCAGGCGCGCCGCTGATCCAGTGCCCCACGCCCGCCGACGCGGACTGGTCCGCGGGCAGCGACGATCAGCCCTGGCGCCTCAACGGCAACACCTTCTCCACGCTCTGCGCCGACATCACCGGCGACGGCATCCCCGATCTCTACTCGGCCGAGATTCGCCACTGGCACATCGGCAACAGCTCGGATCCGTCGGAGCTGCTGGTGGGCGACGGCCACGCGCACTTCACGCGCCCGGGCAACGCCAACGACGGCCTGGTGATGCCGCATCCCACCAGCGACTGGAACGAGGGTGCGCTCATGGTCGCCGGGCCGGACCTGGACAACGACGGCCGGCGCGATCTGGTGGTGGCCGCGAGCGACTACCCCGATCAGTTCGGCTGGGTCTTCCACCAGCTCACGGACGGCGGCTTCGAAGAGGTCGGGCAGGACTGGGGCATGCACCACCCGTGCATGAGCGGGCTCGCGGTGGCCGACTTCGATCGCGACGGCGATCTCGACGTCATCGTGGGCTCGGGCACCGCGCGCGACTGCTCGGCGATTTGGCACACCAACGAGGTGCACATCTACACGAACGACGCGTCGACGCGCGCGCACGCGATCGAGATTCGCCTCCGCGGCGACGGCGTGACCGCGAACCGCATGGGTGCGGGCGCGAAGGTGACGGTGGAGGCGGGCGGGGTGACGCAGGTGCAGGAGCTGCAGACGGGCTTCGGTCACATGGCGATGGAGCACGACACGGTGTTGCACTTCGGGCTCGGCGAGTGCGCGGGCGCGGCGAACATCACGGTCACCTGGCCGGATGCGGTGCACACCACGCAGACCTGGACGCGGGTGCTCGGCGATCAGCTCATCGAGCTGCAGATGGGCGACCCTTCGGTGCACCAGGTGGTCAGCTGGTATCGGGGCTAGGAAGCCCCTCCCACAGAACCACTTTCTCAAAGTGGCGTGGACCGGGGGTGCATGAGGTTGTGGGAGGCGCTTCCCAGCGCCGACATCCCAACTACCTCAGTGAGAACTTGTCCCAGTGTCCCCAGGGCAGCCCGGCGACGATCTGGTACAGCATGATCGACCCGAGCAGCGCGAGGAACGCGGGCCGCAGGTGTCGCACGCGCACCTCGCGCTTGCCGACGCCGGTGAACCAGGCCTTCGCGGCGTCCATGCGATCGGCCATGGTGCCCTTGGCTGCGCGCTCCCGGCCCGTCTCTTCCATCGCCGCGAGCTGACGCTTGTGCGCCACCCAGAGCTGGTCGGGCGTGGCGTTGGGAAGGCCCCCGGCGAGATAGTAGCCGTCGAGATCCGCGCCCGGGCGCTTGTGGTCCGCGCTCAGCACCGACGCGCCGCCGTCATAGGGCGTGAAGAAGTAGAGCCGCCGGGTGCGCTTGTCGACGAGGTACAGCGACGCGTACGTCTTCTCCGCGCGATGCAGGTAGTCGAACGAGTACTGCGCCTGCCCGAGGAGCGGCTTCTCGCTTCGCACGCCCAGCCGCTCGAAGCCGAGCGCCTCCAGCGCGGGCGCGGTGGTGCGAATGGGCTCGGGGTCGTCCTGCGGCGGCCACTCGTCGTGCGGCTCGGCGCGCTGGCGAACGGCGCCGGGAAAGAGGCAGGCGAGGGCGCCGGGCACGCTCGACCAGAGGATGCCAATGGCCAGCGCGGTGACGAGGAGGAGTCTCAAGCCGTACGGCATGCGCGCGTGAACTTAGCCCAGGCGGCTCCGAAGTTGTGCTTGGATTGCGCCCGGCATGCGCATCGTGATCACCACCGGTCGGGAGCGCTCCCTGGCGCACGACCTCGAAGCCCAGGAGCTCTCGACCCGCTACGGGCTCGCCTTCACGCCGCGCGCGGACCGACGGCTCGAAGCGATCGCGGCGGAGTCGGGCGCGGAGGTGATCGGCGTGTTCGGCAGCGATGGCCTGGTGCTCCAGCGCGAGGGCGTGAAGCTGCGGTTCAGCGCGGGCATGGCCGAGCTGCGAATCAAGCGCGTCTTGAGCGGCGAGCACGAGCCGCTGGTGCAGCTCGGCGGGCTCAAGCCGGGCGACGCGGTGCTCGATTGCACCCTCGGGCTCGCGCGCGATGCGCTGGTGATGGCCGCGTCGGGCGCGCGCGTGGATGGCATCGAGGGCCAGTCCATCGTGGCCGCGTTCTGCGAGGCCGGGCTGCGCGTGGTCGGCGGCGCGGCGGGCGAGGTGGCGTCGCGGGTCTCGGTGAAGCTGGGCAAGTACGCGAGCGTGCTCGAGCGGCTTCCGGCCAAGAGCTACGACGTCGTCTATCTCGATCCCATGTTCGCCGACGAAGTGAGCATGCCGCCCGAGTACGAGCTCTTCCGCCAGCTCGCCGACGCGACCGAGCTCGATCGCAACGCCATCGCCGACGCACGCCGGGTGGCGCGGCGCGCCGTGATTGTGAAGGACGGCCCGCGCGGCCAGCTCTTGAAGACGCTCGGCGTGCCCTTGCAGGAGCTCACCTTCGGGACGCGGGTCAGGTACGCGCGGGTGGAGCCGGAGTAGTCGGCGCTGGGAAGCGCCTCCCACAGATCCAATTTGCCAGGCTGTTTGGCAGAAGAGTGTTTGGATCCAATCTGCCAGGCTGGTTGGGAGAAGGGTGTTTGTGGGAGGCGCTTCCCAGCGCCGACATCCCAGAAAGCACGAACGCCCCGCTCGAATCCGAGCGAGGCGTCGAGGTGCCGCAGCGCTTTCGCTACTGCTTGACCGGGTAGCCCGCGATCTTGCCCGCGGCCAGGTCGTTGCCGAACTGCTGCAGGAACTGGAGCTGGTCGGGCAGCTTCATGCCCATCTGCTTGGCCTCGGCGATGGCGGCCTGCGGCGTCCAGCCATCGACGGCCATGCGGTAGGCCGCGCTCATCACGCCCGTGCGGCCCTGGCCCGCCTCGCAGTGCACGTACGCGGGCTGGTTGGCCGGGTTGGTTGCGAAGTCGAGGAACTGCTTCACCTGGGCCTCGCTCGGCGCGGAGTTGTCGAGGATGGGCAGGTGCAGCGAGTTCATGCCCAGCGCCTTCGCGCGCGGGGTGTCGTCGTCGTTCTCCATGCAGAGGTTGATGACGCTCTTGTAGCCCTGCGTGTGGAGCTGCGCGATGCCCTCGTCGCTGAGGCGCGAGCCGCGGGTGAGGTTGTCGTCGAGCTTCGACTGGTAGGTGTTCACCGGGTACTTGGCGCCGAGCAGCTCGGCCACGCCCACCGCCTCCGCGCCGCCGTCGGCGAAGCCGTCGCCCACGTCCTTCAAGCCGTTCACGGCCGCCGAGCCCGCCTGGCTCTCCTTGCCGGTGACGAGATCCTTCGCCGCGGTGCCAATGGCGTCGCCCGCCTGCTTGAAGTCGTTGCCGACCGTCTTGCCAAGCGTCTCCAAGCCCTTGCCGATGTTCTTGAAGCTGATGCCCATGTGGCACCTCCCGTGTAGGCCATTATCACCCAACTCCCGGCGAAGTTGCGTGCGGGGCGACCTACAACGGCTTTACGGCTAGGCTTTTCCGACGTGGACTCGGCCAACCTCATCGCTGCGGGGACCTTCGCGTACCTGGTGGGGAGCTTCGCGCTCCACCGGATGCGGCTCTCGCGCACGCAGCGCGACGGGCTCGAGCTCTCGCTGCTCCGGCGCATCGATAGAGCCCACCTTCCGTCCGAGGCGGATCCCGCGCTCGAGGCGTACGGTCGCGCGGAGGCCGCGCGCGTCCAGGGCGACGCAGCGGCGCGCGAGAAGGAAGCGCACGCGGCGCTCGGGTATGTGAAGCACGCGGGAGGCGCGAAGGCGTCGGCGGCGCTGGCGTATCTCGACGCCACGATCCGGCTCGCGCATCTCGTCGGACCGGTGAACGTGGAGCTGGTGGGGATCTCCAGCATCCTGGCGCTCAAGGCCGCGCTGAAGAAGTTCGGCTCGTCGCCGGAGCTGCACCTGGGGCTGGCGCACGCGCACGCGGTGCTCGGCCAGACGACGTCGTCGCTCGACGAGCTCGGACGCGCCGTCTATTACGCGCACGGCGCGCCGTTCTATGTGGACCTGGTGCTGGCGTCGGAGTTCGTGGAGCGGATGCGGCCGCGGCTGAGGCAGCAGTGTCTCGATGAAGCCAAAGGTGCGACATCGGCGCAGAATTCGGCTGTAGAGCCTTCCTGAACTGGTGACAGCGCTCACGAACCGATTAGACTCTCGCACCCGAATTCGCAGGAGTCGCCGCATGAAGCGCAACCGACTTTTCGCTTTGACCTCCGCGCTGGTCGCTTTGACAGCGTGTCAGGCGTACGAGGTCGATCCGGTGCTGCCCGCGGCGGCGAAGATCCAGGACGCCCCAAAGCCGGTGGGTCACAAGCTCACGCCGAACCTGATGCTCGTGGTGGACCGCTCGGGATCGATGGCCGACAGCGCCGACGGGTCGCAGAGCGGCCAGGGACTTTGCGCCGGCCAGACCGGGCAGCATGGCGTCGCCTGCAAGTGGCAACAGCTCCTCGGTGCGATGTGCGGTGACGGCACGGCGAACAATCCGGGCTTCGTGTCCAATCTCGTCACGCAGGGCGGCACGTCGGACCCGATCAAGATCGGGTTGCTCACCTTCGCAGGATCGAACGCCTGTGACGTCGGCGTGGTTCAGGAGACGATCAGCACCTCCGGCCCTGGCAACATCTGTCGCGACCTCAATGCGATCGCTCCGGGCGGTGGTACGCCGACCGCCGCCTCCATGCAGGCTGCCGCCCAGGAGTTCGTCAACGACAACGTCGAGCAGTCGGGTCGGTCGAACTACATCGTGTTGCTCACCGACGGCGCGCCGAACTGCAACCCGAACTTCCAGGCGACGCTGGCCAACTGTCAGGACGGGACGCAGTACTGCGTTTCGAACAACGCTTGCGTGCAGTCGAGCGGCACCTTGGACGGCTCGGCTCCGCTCGGCTGCCTCGACGAGGACAACCTCGTGAGCACGGTTCAGTCGATCAACGGCAACGGCATCCAGACCTTCGTGATCGGCTTCGGCGCCGACTTCACGAACCAGTCGAGCCTCGCGAACGACACGCTTCAAAAGTCCGCGATCGCGGGTGGCGAGGCCATCTACAACAACGGCCAGCCTGCAACGCCTGCGTTCTACCAGGCCACCGACCAGACCTCGCTCAATGCTGCGCTCAACGCGATCGTGGCGCTCGTGAACAACGCCTGCAGCTGGAACCTCGACTCGACGCCGCCGTCGCCGTCGGCCGTTGAAGTGGTGGTCACGCTGCCCGGCGGTTCGCCCACGACCCTGAGCTCGAACCAGTACTCGGTCACCGGCTCCACGGTCACGGTCACGGACCACACGCTGTGCGACCAGCTCAACGCCTCGAGCGCGTCGAATCCCGCGACGATCGAGTTCAAGTACCTCGGGCAGTAGCTCCGACTCCTACCGCTGCCTCGGCAGCCGGGCGTGTTCGTCTGTTGAGGCGAGGCGCAACAGGTGCTCCTCGGCCTTGGCCGAGACAAAGCATTCGTGCCGTCTGAGAACGTCCGCGAGCCGCGCTACTTGGTCGATCGGGTACTCGTCCAACTGCAGTCGGCGATGGCCTGACTCGGTTGCCGACCTTCACGCTTGCGCTGACCGGCTGAACACCCTGGGCGTAGGCGATGAACGTCGCGACGGACTCGCTGCACGCCCGGGCCTGCTCGCTGGACGCCTTGGCTTACTCGATTCACGCTAGGGCTTACTCGCTGGACGCCTTGGCTTACTCGACCGACGCCTTGGCTTACTCGACCGACGCCGGGGCCTGCTCGCCGAACGCCTTGGCGTCGTCGCAGGTCGCCTGGGCTTGCTCGCTGGACGCCTGGGCGTCGTCGATGTCCGCCCGGGCTTGCTCGGTGCACGCCGTGGCGTACTCGATGTCCGCCTGGGCTTGCTCGCTGAACGCCACGGCGTCCTCGTCTTACGCCTGGGCGTGCTCGCTGAACGCCAAGGCGTGATGCAACGACGCCTCGGCGTACTCGCTGAACGCCTGGGCGTACTCGATAGACGCCTCGGCGTACTCGGTTCACGCCTCGGCGTACTCGCTGCACGCCTTGGCGTGAATCGAAAGGGGCCAATTTGGCCCCTCCGCGCCCTCCCAACTACCCGAGATTGCACGCGAGGGTCCCAAATGGCCCCTGGGGAAGGGTCCAAAATGGCCCCTCGCTCAAGGCCGCGACAACAAGTTCGCGCGGTTAGCCCGTGGCACCCAAGCTGCTCTGGCGCTGCTCACGTTCGCACACGCGAACGCCCCCGCAATCCAGCGGGGAAAACAAGGAGCGGTGCCATGTCTGGAAGCAACAAGCTGAAGTTTGGGAACCTCACGTTGGGGCAGTTCTACGATTCGGCGTACCAGGCAGCCAACGCGAACCTGCCGGCCGGTGCGAAGCTGAAGATTCTTGGCAAGCAGATGAGCAAGTCGCAGTTGCTGGCGGAGCTGGCGAAGCGCAAGCAGCGCTACGACGACGCAGACCGGGCTCGCACCCAACTGCGGGAGTTGGTGGCGGCGCGGCAGCAGGCCGAGCCGGAGGCCCAGGCGTTCGCCGACGGCTACGCGGCGGCCATCAAGGCAGAGTTTGGGACGAGCCCGACGATCGACGAGAAGTTTGGTGTCCCGCGCAAGCAGCCGCGGCGGCAGCGCTCGGTGCAGGAGAAGGTCCAGGCCAGCGCCAAGGCGAGCGCCACCCGCGGTCTCCGCCACACGATGGGGCCGCGGCAGAAGGAGGGCCTGAAGGCCAGCGGTTCGTTCAAGGTGAGCGTGAACGGCCCGCCGGGGGGAGGCGATTCGAGCGGCCCGAGCTCGTCGACTGGGTCGCCGCCGCCACGGGTCGCCGCGCCGGCATCGGTGATCAGCGCGGCGCCGGTGCCCGCCGCGACGCCCGTGGTGAGCACGCCTGCGCATCCTGCTCCGTCAGCCAGCTCGGATGACGCCGGAGCCGTCCCGAACGGGAGCAGCGGCAGTGTCGCACCGATGCGCATGAACGGGTCGGGGCACTAGGTCGCCCGCATGCGTGGACAGGACAGAGGGCGCTTCGTCTCCAAGCGAGGCGTCCTCTATTTCTTGGCCGACCCCTTCAGCGCCGGTCAGGTGGTCGTGGTGAAGCGCTCGGCGAGTGGCGCATTCGCATCGCGGTTCAGAATCCGTGACCTGAGTACAAGAAAAATTGCACGCGCCAGCCGACGTCAACGTCTGGTCCGCTCGTGAATCCTTTCCGATAGGCTTGTCCGCCGGCCGACTCGATCCGTCCAGGGAGCGCGCATGTTCAGCAGGGACCTCCACCTTCGCACCAGCCTCCTGGCCCTCGCGCTCCTCGGCGCGCTCGCCTGTGGCAAGTCGTCCGGCAAGACGAGCTCGTCGAGCTCCGGCGCGGGCACCTCGGGCACGTCCGCGACCGCCGGTTCGACCGCGTCCTCGAGCAGCGGCACCACCGGCTCCGGCAGCAGCAGCAGCGGCTCCACGAGCGGCTCGAGCGGCAGCTCAGGCAGCGTCGCCATGTGCACGCCGTGCCTCACCAGCTCGGACTGCGGCGCTGGCCAGTGCATCACCGAGGGCATCTCCAGCAACGACTGGTTCTGCGCGAGCCCGTGCGATCCCAACGGCGACTCGAGCGACTGCCCCTCGGGCGCGCACTGCTTCACCTTCCCGGGCGGCGGCGGCTGCTTCCCCGAGACCGGCACCTGCCTGCCGCCGGGCTCCACTGGCGGCTCGGGCAGCACGGGCAGCAACTGCACCCGCGACGGCGAGTGGTCGGGGGATGCGACCTTGTGCTGCTCGGGCACCGTCGACCCGAACGGCTACTGCGGCCAGGGCAGCGGCACCACCAGCGGCCCGCCGCACCTCGGCCCCGGCCCGTGTCCGGAGAACATCCCCAACATCAACACCGGCCAGACCGCGGTGGGCGGCGTGTGCAACAACAACCCCTCGGCGCCCAAGTGCCCCAGCGGCTTCAGCTGCGTGGACAACTACTGCGTCCTCAACGGCGGCGCGGGCCCGGTGCAGGTCACGCTGAGCTGGGACTACCCCGAGGACCTCGACCTGCACGTCATCGAGCCGCAGGACGGCGGCCCCGAGGCCTGCTTCAGCGACAACGTGGCGCCGTGCATCTTCCCCGACCCGGGCGTCACGCCGAACCAGTGCGCGAACGGGTTCCCGGCGAGCTTCCCGTCGGACTACACCGGCCAGGGCTGTGAGATCTGGTACGGCAACATCGGCCCGCGTCCGGGCGACCCGGGCAGCGGCGACTGCGAGCCCATCGGCTGGCTCGATCGAGACTCGGATCCGGGCTGCTCGTTCGACGGCATCAACATCGAGAACGTGATCTACGCGACCGGCGTTCCCGCGCCCGTGGGCACGTACATGGTCCGCGTGGACTACTACACGGGATGCGCCGGCGACACGTACCTGAACGGCGCAACGGTCGCGCCGTACCCGAACATCCCGTACGCGGTGCAGGTGCGCAGCAACGGCCAGGTGCAGCTCTACTGCGACAGCTTCCCCGGCCAGAGCTCCAACAACGGCTCCGAGGGCACCGGCAAGTACATCCAGTCCTTCATCCAGCTCAACATCTGGCCCGACGGCGGCCTCGAGTTCCCGCCCGATGCTGGTCCCGTCGATGCCGGCCCGGCCGACGCGGGCCCCGATGACGCGGGCGCTGTCGATGCTGGACCCGACGATGCGGGTCCCGACGATGCTGGCCCGGTTGACGCCGGACCGGATGACGCAGGTGCCGCGGACGCCGGTTAGTCGGCCCGATCGTGGCTCGTTGAGCTCAGTGACACGTCGCCACGATCTGCGCCAAATCGATCGTCCCGCTCATGGCGAACGAGCCGCCATCGGTGAGCGGGAACGTGAGATCGGCCTGGCCCAACATCTCGAAGGTGACCACGCTGCCGGCCAGGTCCTCGTTGAACTCGCTGATGCTCAGCGTGCCGCTCGAGGCGTTGAACTGCTGCACCTGGCCGGTCACGGTGTCCTGCACCGCGAGCCGCGCCGCGGCCTGGCCCACGCTCGCGACCTGCGCGATGGGGTAGCTCTGACCCACCACCGAGCCGCCGTCGTCGGCGTTCATGTCCAGGGTGAGCGTCTCCACCGTGCGCGGCGTGCAGTCGGCGCCGGTGGCGGGGTCGTTGTTCTGGTTGCTGAGTTGCAAGTCGAAGCCCTGCAGGATCGGCCCGGCGTCCGGGTAGTGGAACTCGCCGGTGGGCGCGAAGAGCTGGTGGTTCGCGTTGAAGCCGAGCGGGCCCGAGAACAACTCGCCCGTGGTGCCGCTGGTGCCCGTCGTCGTCCCGCTGCCGGAGGTGGAGCCGCTCGACGTCGTGCCCGCACCGCTGGTGCCGCTGGTGGAACCGCTGCTGCCCGATGAACCGCTGCACGCCGCCAGCACGGACGCACAAAGCAACACGAGGGTGACGCGCATCACCGCGAACCTCCTGAGGTTGGGCGATCATACCCGTCTGGGCAACACGACGTGGCGCAGTTGCGCGACTCGTCACCCTCGCGCGTGAAGAGGGAACCTGTAGACTCGCGCTTCGTTTGAACGGCCGGCCCACCCGCGAGCACCACGACTGCTTCGACGGGTCTTCCGAGGAACGGTAATCGCCATGAAATTCTCCTTCGCGTGGGTCGCCCTGGCCCTGGGGCTCGGTGTCTTCCAGATCGGCTGCGGCAAGACGTGCGGCCCCGACAACTGCGCCAGCGGCTGCTGCGACGCCAACAACACCTGCCAGATCCCGGCCGCCGATCACTGCGGCAAGGGCGGCGGCTCCTGCGTGACCTGCATCGCGGGCGAGGTCTGCTCCACTGTGACCGCCACCTGCCAGTTCTCCGGCGGCAACGGCAGCGGCAACGGCTCCAGCAACGGCACGAACGGCAGCGGCTCCAACGGGACGAACACCACGTCGGGCAGCAATGGGACGTCGACGTCGACGAGCACCAACAACACGTCCACGACGGGCACGAACTCGACGTCGACCTCGAACACCGGGACCACCGGCACCACCAGCACCAACTCCAGCGCCACCACGGGCACGAGCACCACCGGGACCACGTCGACCAGCACCACCGGCACGACGGCCACCAGCACCACCACGGGCACGAACGCGACCACCACCACCGGAACCACGACGACCACCAGCACGTCGACGACCACCGGCACCACGGGCACCTCGGGCTACCCGGCTGGCCACCCGAGCTGGCCGCAGGTGACGGACAACGGCGGCCCGAGCCTCTCCGCGATGCAGGTCATCACCATCACCTTCAGCGGCTACTCGCACGCCACCGACGTCACGAACTTCACCGACTGGATCATGACCTCGAGCTACTGGGCCACCGGCGGCGCGGACTACGGCGTGGGCAACGGCACGCACTTCCAGAGCGTGGTCCTCAACGAGACGGCGCCCGGCGTCCTCAATGGCAGCCAGCTCGGCTCCACCATCTCCGATGATCAGATCCAGCAGTACCTCTCAGCCAAGATCAGCGCGGGCGTCCTTCCGGCCCCGAGCAACTCGCTGACCCAGCCGCTCTACGCGATCTTCTACCCCGGTAACATCACCATCAACCTCTCCGCCGGCGGAACCACCGAGCAGAGCTGCTCTTCGTTCGGCGGTTACCACAGCAACTTCGCCTACAACGGCCGCGACGTGTCCTACGCGGTGCTGCCGCTCTGCCAGCCGCCGCCGCCGGAGTCGGAGCTGCAGTACCTCACCATCGCCACCGCGCACGAGTACATGGAGGCGGCCACGGATCCGTTCCCGATGTCGTCGCCGGCGTGGGAGCTCACCGACTACACCTACCCCTGGGCCTTCATCCCCGGCGAGGTGGGCGACCTCTGCTACACCGAGATCTACAACGACCCCAGCGGCTGGACGGTGCAGCCCATCTGGTCGAACAGCGCGGCCCAGGCCTCGTACTCCACCGGCCAGGATCCGTGCGTCCCTGACTCGTGGAACGGCCAGGCGTACGTGAACGTGGCCACCAACCCCGCGACGACGCAGTTCCTCCCGTCGGCGACGTTCAGCCTCACCGCGTTCAGCTCCGGCCCAGCGACGCAGTGGGCGGTCGAGGTCTACCAGGCCGGCGGCTCCATCCAGCCCACCTGGACGCTCACCACCAGCGACGGCCAGAGCATCAACTCGGGCTCCTCGCAGCCGTACGTCTACGTGACCAACGGCATCACCGGCACCTTCAGCGTCCAGGACAACGGCGCGCAGCAGGGCGACTACGCGTTCTACTACTTGATCTCTTACACCCAGCAGGGCGAGAGCACGGGCTCGTACGCGTTCTGGCCCGTCGCCGTGTACATGAACTGAGCGACCCCACACCGGGTGTGAACGCGGCGCCGACCCCCGGAAGGAGCGGGGGCGAGCGCCGCGCGCCTTTGGGCCCAAGCTGCGATAGCGTTTGGGGATGCCCAACTCCTCGCGCCTCCTGATCCTCGCGGCGTTCGCGCTCGCCGCGTGCAGCGACAACGCGTCGAAGCCCAAGAGCGGCCGCGACGCCGGGACGCACTACCTTCCCGACGGCGGGCAGCAGTTCCCCGACGGCGGCGTGGAGCTCCCCGACGGCGGCGGCCTCCTGCCCGACGGCGGCGTGCCTGGGCTCTGCGCGTCGCACACCGACTGCGCGGCGGGCCAGGTGTGCATCGCCGGGAGCTGCTCGACCGCGGGCTCGGTGGGCGTCGGCGGGCGTTGCTACGCCTCGCTCGACTGCGGCACGGGCCTCTACTGCTCGCCGTACGGCTTCTGCGCGCATGCGGGCTCGGGCGCGAGCGACGCGGGCTGCACCACCGACGGCGACTGCGCGAGCGGCCTGCGCTGCGTGTACTCGGGCTTCGCGGCCCACTGCGGCGCATCGACCGGGAACGGCGACCTGGGCGACGCGTGCACCGCGCAGACGGACTGCATGGCGGGCCTGTTCTGCTCCAACGGCCTCGGCGGCGCGGCGCGCACCTGCCAGGCGTACGGCGCGGCGTTCCCGCCGTACACCGGCCCGACCTGCACCGACGACACGCCGCTGCGCGTGTACTTCTCGGTGCCGCGGCCGTCGGGCTATCCGTCGGACTTCTTCAAGCTGCCGTACCCGAACGACATCCGCGTCACCACCGACTCGGACGGCGGCAAGCACCTCGACATCAGCGACTTCCCAACGCCGGGCGTGAGCCTTGCCGACGTGGACCTGGTGCAGCTCTACAAGGACGCGCTGACCGCCGACTTCGATGGCTTCTCGACGGTGGCGCCGGTGACCTTCCGCTTCTCGGGCGGGATCAACTTCTCGACCATCGGCAACTTCGTGAAGATCGTCGACCTCACGGAGCCGGTGAGCAGCTCGGTCTTCTTCTACGAGTTCACGTACGTCACCAATGGCAACAAGTACAACTGCCCCAATCGCCTCACCGTCGGCCCCACCGAGGCCACGCCGTTGAAGGCCGGTCACACCTACGCGGTGCTGCTGATGAGCGGCATCACCGACGAGAACGGCAACGGCGTCGTGGCCGACGCGGACCTGGTCTCCATCCTCGGCGCGAGCGCGCCGCCGGACACCACGCTCGCCAACGCGTACGCCGCCTACGCGCCGCTGCGCGCGTGGATCGCCGATCCGAACAACGCCATCTCCTCGAACCAGATCGTGGGCGCCTCGGTGTTCACGGTGGGCAAGCCGCTCGCGGCCATGACCGGCGTGGCCGCAGCCGTGGCCGCCGAAGCCGCGCCCACGATCTCCGACCTCGAGGTCTGCGGCACCGGCGGCGCGTCGACGTGCGACGACCTGGGCCCGGACCACGTGTGCTCGGCCGCGTCGCCGGACTTCTACGAGATCCATGGCCGCATCAGCATGCCCATCTACCAGGCCGGCCAGGAGCCGTACCTCACGCCGGACGCGGGAGGCGGCATCTCCTTCGACGCCAACGGCAACGCCGTGAAGGTGCGCACCGAGAACGTGTGCTTCGCGCTCACCGTGCCCAAGAGCACCGCGCCCGGCGCAGGCTGGCCGCTGGTCATCACCCACCACGGCACCGGCGGCTCGATGACGGACTTCATCCGCTCGGGCGTCTCGGACAAGCTGGCCACGGCCGCGACGCCCATGGCCGTCCTCGGCTTCGACGCCGTGGAGCACGCCGACCGCCGCGGCGGCTCGACGCAGGATCCCGACAACCTCGTCTTCAATGCGCTCAACCCGCGTGCCGCCCGCGACAACTTCATCCAGGGCGCCGCGGACATCCTCACCGAGGCCAAGTTCGCGGGCCTGGTCGTGAACGCGGCGGCCGACGGCGGCGGTCCGGGCAACGTCTCGTTCGACGCGACGCACGTGGAGTTCTTCGGCCACTCCCAGGGCTCGACCTCGGGCGAGCTGGCGCTGCCGTTCCTCGACGCCGCACCGAACGCCGTGCTCTCCGGTGCGAGCGCGCACCTCACCCAGTCGCTGCTGCACAAGACCAGCCCCATCAACATCAAGGTCGGGCTCGCGGCGCTGCTGCAGGAGGATCCGGGGCAGCTCGACACCGAGCACCCGGTGCTCGGCCTGTACCAGAACTTCTTCGACCGCTCCGACCCGATCAACTCGGTAGGCGCCATCGTCAACGCGCCGCTCACCGGCCACAACCCGCACAGCGTCTTCCTCACCTGGGGCACGCACGACACGTACACGCCCGAGCAGGTGCTCAACGCCAACGTGGTGGCCATGAACGTGCCCATCGCGCACGCGGCGGGCACGCCCGACGGCGGCGAGATCCTCGAGGGCGGCGGCTACAACCAGGTCGACCGGCCGGTGGCGGGCAACATCACCGTCGGCAGCAGCACCGTGACCGCGGCGTTCTCGCAGTACGCCACGCCCGACGGCGGCGACGGTCACTTCGTGGCCTTCGAGGTGCCCGGCGCCGAGATCGACTGGACGAACTTCCTCCAGAGCGGCCTCGCGGGCACCCCGCAGCTCCAGTAGCCGCAGCGCACATCCATGAACTTCTCGATCCTGTCGCGCTCGGCGGCCATCTACACCACCCGCCGGCTCATGGAGGCCGGTGCCGCGCGTGGACACAACGTGCGCGTGCTGGATCCGCTCCGCTGCGAGATGCACCTCGACGGCAAGCGCGCGCACCTGTTCTACGAGCGCGCGGACCTGCCGCCGTCCGACGTGGTGGTGCCGCGCATCGGCAGCTCGATTGCGCCGTACGGGCTCTCGGTGCTCAACCAGTTCGAGCTGCGCGGCATGGCCGTGCTCAACCGCTCGGGCGCGATCGCCACGGCGCGCAACAAGATGCGCTGCCTGCAGCTCCTGGCCGCGAACGGGATTCCCATTCCTTCGACGGTCATGGCGTCCACGGCGGGTGACCTGAAGGCCATGGTGGCGCTGGTCGGCGGCGTGCCGGTGCTGGTGAAGGTGCTCCAGGCCGGCGAGCGCGAAGGCGTGATGGTCTGCCGCAGCCTGCAGAGCATGGAGGCCGCGCTCGAGGCCTTGCTCGGGCTGGGCCACAACCTGCTCATCCAGCAGTACGTGCTCGATCGAAAGGGGCGCGACATCCGCGCGCTGGTGGTGGGCGGCAAGGTGGTGGCCGCGGCGCGGCGGCGGCCGAAGGTGGGCAAGCTCTCGCGCACGCTCGCGCGCGGCGCGCGGATGGATCGCGTGGAGCTGCCGTCGGAGTTTCAGCGCATCGCCGTCGAGGCCGCGCAGCACGTGGGCCTCGAGGTGGCCGGCGTGGACCTGCTCGACCTCACCGACGGGCCGCGCATCTTCGAGGTCAACGCCTCGCCGGGGTTGAAGGATCTCGAAGAGGTGACCGGGCGCGACCTGGCCACGGAGATCGTGCTCCACGCCGAGAGCCTGGCGCCGAAGACCGTGGTTCCCAATGGCGACAAGCGTCGCCGGGCCGCGCCGCGCGCCGAGCGCTGAACGCGGCCAGCCGACCGCCCGTGTCGTTCGGGCCGCAAGCCCACTCGAACGCTTTCGCGCCCTTGGCTCCGGCATCTGCGCTGCACTCCCGACCTGCGTCAGGAGGAGTCGATGCAGCGCGCCGAACAGCAGCCGCCGAGACGCCGACTGCGGCGGTTCGTGCGGCCGCGGCGGCGCTGGAGAAACGCGGGGATCGCGCCGCATCCGCTGGGCGCGCTGCTGAATCCGAAGGTCGCAGTGCTGCTGGTCACATCCCCGCAGGCGGCCGACGCGCTCGCTCGGGTGGCAACCGCGCTGACGGCCGCACCGCTGGTCGCAGGAATTGCGAACGCTCCCTCGCTGCAGCGGCTCTGGTCGCGCGGGCAGGTGTTGCGCTTCCACAGCCGCGACGGGACGTTGGCCGCCGCACTGTTCCTCCCGCGAGCGCGCTGGCCGGCGCCGTTCCACCGGTTGACGCGGCTGGCCCTTGAATTTCGGACGCGTCCTTGGCATCCAAGCGGGTAACTCTTTGGAGATTCAATGATCCGGACCCTGGGACTGACGCTCGGCGTGCTTCTGGCCGCCAACGTGGCGCGCGCGGACGACGCGAAGAAGTACGAGCTCAAGATCGAGCCGGGCACGGCCAAGGTCGGTGCGAAGGGCAAGGCGGCGGTGAAGATCAACGTCGCGGCGGGCTCGCACGTGAGCGAGGACGCGCCCATGAAGTTCGTGCTCAAGGCCGAGGGCGTGAAGCTCGACAAGGAGAAGCTCACCCAGGCCGACGTGATCGAGGGCAAGGGCGCGAGCCCGAAGCTGGAGATCCCGTTCACGGCCGAGAAGGCCGGCGCCGCCAAGATCGAAGCCGATGCCACGTTCATCGTGTGCACCAAGGAGCTCTGCGAGCGCGAGCAGGAGCACCTCTCGATCCCGGTGAACGTGCAGTAACCGGTTGGTTACAATCGTGGTTGTGGGAGGCGCTTCCCAGCGCCGACACCCGCAACCCATCGGTTACATCCAAGGCTCCAATGCCCCGAATCATCTTCGGCGTGAACCCGGTCCTCGAGGCCCTTCGCGCCCACCCGGATCAGGTGGAGCGCATCCTCGTGGCCGAGGGTGCCAAGCCGCACGCGATTGGCGAGATCCACTCGCGCGCGGGCAAGGCGCGCGTCCGCGTGGAGACCGTTCCGCGCAACCGGCTCGACGCGGCTGCCGAAGGCGGCGTGCACCAGGGCGTGGTCGCCGAGGTCGCCGAGTTCAAGTACGTGGACCTCGAGGATCTGCTCGAGGGCACGTCGGACGAGCCGCCGCTCATCGTGCTCCTCGACGGCATCCAGGATCCGCACAACCTGGGCGCGCTCATTCGCTCGGCGCACGCGTTCGGCGCGGACGGCGTGGTCATTCCGCAAGATCGCGCCTCGGGCGTGACGGCCGTGGCCGCGAAGGCCTCGGCGGGGGCCGTCGAGCACTGCAAGGTCGCGCGGGTGGTGAACCTCTCGCGCGCGGTGGAGCAGCTCAAGGAAGCGAACATCTGGACGGCCGCCGCGGTCGTCGACGGCGACAAGCTGCCCTGGGAGCTCGACCTCGCTGGCCCGAGCGCGATCGTGATCGGCGCCGAGGGCACGGGCGTGCGGCCGCTGGTGGCCAAGACCTGCGACTTCCGCGTGCGCATCCCCATGGCCGGCTCGCTTGGCAGCCTCAACGCCAGCGCGGCGGGCGCCACGCTCCTCTACGAAGCCATGCGCCAAAGGACGAAAACTGGCCGTTGACAGGTGCCGAGGTGCCGGGTTACCTAGCGCGTCCGTTCGTCGCTGAGGGCCGTGTGACCAAGGATCCCAAGCGCGAGAAGGAGCTGGTCGACCAAATCGCTGCCGGTTGGGTGGCAGCGCAGGCGCAGCTGGAGCGCTTGAAGCGGGCGGTCGACGAGCAGCAGTCGCTGGGGAACGCGAAGGTCAAGTTGGAGGCGGTGCAGCGGGAGCGGGAAGCGAAGCTGATTGCTCTGGGAGAAGCGGCCCTGGGTCAGTTTCGGGATGCGAAGGACGTCCCTACAGCGCTACGGGCCGCGCTGGAGGCAGTGAAGGTGACGGAAGCGAAGTTGCAGGCCCAGCGGTCGTCGATCCAGGACCTCCTGGCCGAGGCCGATGTTGTAAAGCCGGTCAAGAAGCCGGTGAAGCGCTAGCGGATCCCAGTCCGCGACGAGTTGTGGGGTCATAGCTCAGCTGGGAGAGCGCCTGAATGGCATTCAGGAGGTCGACGGTTCGATCCCGTCTGGCTCCACCAAATCAGCCCCGGTCATCCAAGTGGATGACCGGGGTTTTTGTTTTCGGGGTGCGCCATGCACGCGTTGCTCCTCGCCGTCGCGCTCACTGCCGCGCCTGCGCAGAGGCCGATCCTCATCAGCGTCGATGACCTGCCCATCGCCTCGGGCAAGCTGCACCCCGATCCCGCCGAGCGCCTGAAGATCACCCAGGACCTGCTCGCGGTGCTCGCCAGGCACCACGTGCCTGCCATCGGCATGGTCGTGGGCAAGAACCACACGACGCCGGCCGACGAGGCGCTGCTCGATCTTTGGGTCAAGGCCGGGCTCGAGCTCGGCAACCACACCTTTTCGCATCCCGACGCGAGCAAGCTCGACGCGAAGGATTTCATCGCCGACGCCGACAAGGAGCGCGCGTGGCTGGCCAGGTTCCTCGCCGCGCGCGGCAAGACGCTGCGCTACTTCCGCTACCCGTACCTCGACGAGGGCGAAACGCCGGCCAAGCTCGACACGCTTCGCGCATACCTCGCGTCGAGCCATCAGACGAACCTTCCCGTCACCATCGACGACCAGGACTGGAGCTTCGAGGACGACTGGGTGGCTGCGCGGCGCAAGAACGACGCGCACGCGATGGCGGAGATTGCGGCCGACTACCAGGCCGCGCTGCGCATCCACGTGGAGCACTTCGAGGCCGAGAGCGACAAGCTCTTCGGTCACGCGGTGCCGGAGATCGTGTTGTTGCACGCGGAAGAGGTGAGCGCCGCGCAGTGGGACGCGTTCTTCACCTGGCTGGAGTCGACGGGGCACCGGTTCGCGGGCGTCGACGAGGTGATGGCCGATCCCGCGTACCAGACGCGGCAGACCTACGTCGGGCCGCACGGCATCAGCCTCTGGGATCGCATTCGCGTGGAGCGGCGGAAGCTCGACGCCACCTCCGCCATCGCCAAGTTCCTGCAAGTGCAGGTCGCCGCCTGGAATCGGGGTGACCTGGAGACCTTCACGCGCGCGTACGCCGACGACGCCACGTTCGTGTCACCTTCTGGTTTCAATTCCGGTCGCGCGGCGGTGCTCGAGCGCTACAAGAGGAAGTACCCCGACCGGAAGGCGATGGGGCGGCTCTCGCTGGAGCTCCAGGAGACGCGGCTCCTCGAGGGCGATGAGTTCACCTACTTCGGCGACACGGTGCCCAGCCACATCCAGGGGGCCACCGTGGCCGCTCGCTGGAAGCTCGAGCTCGATGGCAAGCCGGCCGCGACCGGGACCACGCTGCTCGTGCTGCGGCCCGTGGGCGACGGCTGGGAGATCCTGCAAGACGCGTCGATGTAGCGCGTTCAGGTTCGCAGCGCCTCGCGCGTCAGCAGCGCGTACCGCGAGGGTCATCATGCGTGCCTACTTCGAGAAGCTGAGCTCCTGAGTCGTCCCCGGCGCGCGAGCGCCGAGCGGGACGCTGCTGTGAATCGCTTTCAATCGAAGTGAGCCCAACATGGACAGGCATGACCGGGGACGTACGTCCTCGCAGCGCGCGCACGGCGCGCGCAAGACGATGCAGTTGTGCAAGCAGGTGCAGCGCGTGGTGGCGAGCGTGCTCGCGGAGTGTGCGGATGGGCACGTGAGCCAGCTCTCGCTGCTGGGCGTGGAGCCCGCGGCCGGTTCGAGCGTGCTGCGCGTGGCCGTGGTGGCCATGGGCGCGGACGGCGAAGCGCTCGCGGCGACGCGTGCAGCGCTGGAGCAGTTGAAGCCGTACCTGCGGATGGAGGTGGCCGACGCCATCTGCCGCAAGCGTGTGCCCGAGCTGGTGTTCTCGGTCGTGCCTGCGTGACAGCGCGTCGTCGGCGTGCGCGAACCGCGCGCCAATGCGGCAAATCGGTGCCCGGGGACGATGGCGCGAATGACATCGCGTCAATCGTCCTCGGGCGCTGAATTTCGTTCGGCCACGTCGCGTTTGCCGCTTGCTCGCACAACCCGCGAGCGAGGAGGCACGCACATGTCGATGCGAAGCATGGCCGTGGTGCTGTCGCTGCTGGTTCCCGCGCTGGCGCACGCGCAGGCCGAAGTGGAGCAGGTGCAGGAGCGCAACGAGCGCTGGGCGCTCGGCGGTGGGCTCACGCTCGCGCCCGTCGTTCTCTCCGATGGCTCGCTGGGAGCCCTCTCGCCGGCGCCGACGGTCACTGCCGAGCGACGCATCGGCTCCACCTGGCTGCGTCTCGGACTGGTGACGGCGGTGACGCAGCTTCGATTTGACACAGGTCAATCGACCGACGCGGCTTCCTTCCAGCTTCGTGTTGGCGCACGGAAGCCGTTGCTCGCTGGCGGTCCCGTGGAGCTCTCGGTCTACGCGGACGCGACCGGCCTCTACAACGTCGCCAGGGCGTTCGACGACAGCTCGGCGTCGCGCAACATCGGCGCAGGCGTGGGCGGCGGGCTCATCGCGCAGGTGGCGCTCGCGAAGCAGGTCGACCTCAGGCTCACCGCCGAGCTGGCGCGGCTCACGGCCTCGCGCGCGGTGACGACCGCGCCGCTCAACAGCACTGCGGGTACGTGGGTGCTCAGCGGTGGGCTGACCGCTGAACCGACGCTCGCGCTCTTCTTCCGGTTCTAGGCTTAGGCGGGCTCCGCGAGCTCGGGCCCGTCGCGGAGCTCGAGCTCGAGGTCCGCGTCGAAGCGGCCGTTCTTGAGCCGCTGGGGCACCTGGGTGCTGGTCACGATCAGGCGCTTGTAGGGACCGGCTTTCACGGGCGACGCCTCGATCCACGCGTCGCGCGAGGCGCGCGTGCGGAAGCGAAAGATGACGTGACCCTCTTTGGCGTAGTGCGAGTGGCTGCGAGGCATCGTGACTATCTGCCCAGTTCGAGCGTGAGCGGTCAATCAAACAAGCGGGTACGCTCCTGATGGGTATCGACCCGCGCCCCTTGAGGGGTTCGAAGCACCTTTCTAGGGTGCGTGTCCGTGAAGGGTGACGTGCATCACGTTGAGCTTCGCGGCCCGGCGAACCGGAGGCTCGCGGCGACCTGGGTCGACGCGGGCGGCGCCGCTTCGGTGGTGCTCGTGCACGGATTCACGAGCGATCGCCACTCGCGCGGCCGGTTCCCCGCGCTCGCCGAATCACTCGCCGCGCATGGCATCTCCACGCTCGCGTTCGACGCGTCGGGCTGCGGCGAGAGCGACGACGCGCCGCTCACGGTTTCAGGGCTCGTCGAAGACCTGCGCGCGGCGCTCGCATTCACCCGCGCGCGCACGAAGGGCAAGCTCGGGATCCTCGGACACAGCCTCGGCGGCAAGGTGGCGGTGCTCGGGTGCCCGAGTGATGTCGCCGCGCTGGTGCTCACCGGCGCGCCGCTCGGACCGATGGGCTACGACTGGACCGCGCACCACGCGCCCGAGCAACTGCGCGCGCTGGCGGAGCAGGGGGCCTTCACCATCGAGCGCGACGAGCCACTCCGGAAGCGCTGGATCATCACGCGCGAGCTGCTCGACAGCTTCGACGATGCGGTCGATGTCGCGCGCGTGAAGGCGCCCACGCTGCTCGTGTTCGGCGACGGCGACGACGAGGAGCGCCACGCGCTCGCCCTCGGACGCGCCGCGCTTCCCAAGCTGCCGGACGGATCTCGGCTCGAGGTCATCGCCGGAGCGCCGCACGGCTTTGGCGCGCAGTACGACGAGGTGAAGCGCCTGGCCGTCGACTTCCTCGCCGCGAACCTCGGGTAGAGTCCGCGAACCTTTCAGCTCGAGCGGGTTTGGCTCTGGGCTGTTCGAGGAGGCGTCATGCACGTCATGCTCCTGGCCGCGCTGCTCGCCGGCACCGATGCGCCGCCGACGCAGGCCTGGGTCGCGCGCAGCAACGCCATCGCCCAGCAGCTCCTGCAGCAGGAAGCCACGGTCTCGCCCGAAGGCGTGACCGAGCTCGGCATCGAAGGCTTCGACGAGGCCATCACCAACCTCGCGCCGGGCTACGAGGACCGTCGGCGCGCGCTCGCGAAGTCGGAGGAGGCGCTGCTCGTGGGCAGGCTCGCGAGCGAGACCGATCCGCAGGTGAAAGAGGATCTGAAGATCATGCTCGACGCCGTCCGCCGCAGCGGACGCGGCGTCGATCTCGAGGCGCAGTACCTCGTGCCGGTTCACAACGTCGGCGAAGAGGTCTTCAGCGGCATCAAGACGCTGCTCGACGATCAGATCGCGCCCGAGCGTCGCAAGGCCGCGCTGGTGCGCCTGCGCAAGTACGCCGGGCTCGAGAAGGGCTCGCAGCCCTACGCGTCGCTCGCGCGCGCGCTGACCGAAGAAGCGATGAAGAATCCCAAGCGGCAGATGCCGTCGAAGGCCGAGATCGAGAAGGACCTCAAGGCCGGCCCGATGGAGCTCGAGGGCGTGGGCAAGCTGTTCCAGAAGTACGGCATCGCGGGCTACGAGCCATCGCTCGCGGAGCTCAAGAAGCAAGCTGCCGCGTATGACGCGTGGCTCAAGAACGACATCCTCCCCAAGGCGCCGGCCGACTTCCGCTTGCCGCCGCCGGTGTACGCGTTCGCGCTCGAGGCGTACGGCGTCACCGAGCCGCCCGCACAGCTCGCCGCCGACGCGCACGCGGCCTACGACGGGCTGCACAAGGAGATGCAAGCGCTGGCGACGGAGATCGCCAAGGAGCGCCACCTTCCCAAGAGCGACTTCCGCGACGTGCTGCGCGAGCTGCGCAAGGAGCAGCTCACCGAGACCACGATCCTGCCGCACTACCAAAAGCGGCTCGCAGAGATCGAGGCGATCATCCAGCGCGAGCACCTGGTGACCTTGCCCAAGCGCGAGTGCCGCATCCGGCTCGCGAGCGAAGCCGAGAGCGCTCGAATGCCCGCGCCGCACATGGACGGCCCGCGGCTCGTGAACAACCACGGCGAGCAGGGCGTGTTCGTGTTGCCGGTGAGCAATCCCGTCGCGAATGGCGGTGACAGCCGCATCGATGACTTCTTGAATGCGAGCGCGTCGTGGGGCCTGGCGGCGCACGAGGCGCGGCCGGGACACGAGCTGCAGTTCGCGTCGATGGTGGAGCGTGGCGTGTCGCAGGCGCGCGCCATCTACGCGTTCAACTCGGCGAACGTCGAGGGCTGGGGCTTGTACTCCGAGTCCATCATCGCGCCGTACATGAGCAAGGAGGGCCAGCTGCTCGCGCTGTGGATGCGCTCGTTCCGCGCGGCGCGCGCGTTCCTCGATCCGGAGCTCCAGGCCGGAAGGATCACGCCCGAGCAGGCGATGAAGTTCCTCGAAGAAGACACGGTGTGCTCGCACGGCCTCGCGAGCGAAGAGGTCGATCGCTACACGTTCCAGATGCCCGGCCAGGCCACATCGTATTTCTTTGGCTACAGCCAGCTGCGCGCGCTGCGCGCCGAGGCCGAGAAGCAGCAGGGCAAGAGCTTCAACGCCGGCCGCTTCCACGACCTGGTGCTCGCGCAAGGCGCGCTGCCGCTGGGGATGCTGCACGACGCGGTGCTCGCGCAGCTCAAGTGATCACGGCTTTGGCGTGAAGCGCCGCAGCCGGAGCGCGTTCGACACCACGCTCACCGAGCTCAGCGACATCGCCGCGGCCGCGAGCATCGGCCCACCGAAGCGCTCGAGCAGCCCGAGCGCGGCGATCGGAATCGCGAGCACGTTGTAGCCCAGCGCCCAGTACAGGTTCTGTCGGACGATCTCCAGCGTGCGCCGCGCGACGTCGATGGCGGCGGGCAGCGCGCGCAGATCCGAGCGCATCAGCGTGACGGGCGCGGCCTCGAGCGCGACGTCGCTTCCGGCGCCCAGCGCGATTCCGACATCTGCAGCTGCGAGCGCAGGCGCGTCATTCACGCCATCGCCGACCATGGCCACGCGCTGGCCGCTCGCCTGAAGCCGGCTGACCTCCGCCGCCTTTCCGTCGGGCCGCACCTCCGCGAGCACCGACGACTCGTCGAGGCCGAGCTGCTTTGCGATGGCCAGCGCCGTGCCGCGTCGATCGCCGGTGAGCAGGCGCAGTTCGAGGCCGCGCGCCTTCAACGCGGCCAGCGCATCCTTCGACTCGGGGCGCGGCGGATCGGCGATGGCGAAGACGGCCCTCGCCTGGCCGTCGACCTCCACCGCAATCGCGATCTGCCCATGCGCCTCCGCAAGCGAGACAGCCTCGAGCAGCTTCGCGTCTGTGATCGACAGCCAACGCGGCGAACCGACCCGCACGCGATGGCCGTCGACGAGCGCGCTCGCGCCATCGCCGGCGTGGGCGAGGAACTCGGAGGGTTCGGCCAGCGCGATGCTCCGAGCGCGCGCAGCCTGAACCAGCGCCTGCGCCAGCGGGTGCTCCGAGTGCAGATCCGCGCTCGCCGCAAAGTGTAACGCTTCGTTTTCATCTCCCAGCGAGGTCGCCTGCTCGAGCACAGGCTTGCCGAGCGTCACGGTGCCGGTCTTGTCCAGGACGATGGTCTTCACGGAGGCGAGCCGCTCGAGCGCCTCGGCGTCGCGGAAGAGCAGACCCAGGTTCGCCGCGCGGCCGGTTCCGACCATGATCGCGGTGGGCGTCGCCAGGCCGAGCGCGCACGGACAGGCGATGACCAGCACAGCGACCGCCGGTCCAAGCGCCGCGGGGATCGACGCATTCGCGATCACCAGCCAGCCACCGAACGTGAGCGCCGCTGCCGCGAGCACGATGGGCACGAAGACCTCTGCCACCTGATCCGCGAGCCGCTGGATGGGCGCGCGCGACCCCTGCGCCGACTCCACCAGCCGCGCGATCTGTGCCAGCGTCGACTCTGCTTGGCGATGCGTGGCCTCCACGAGCAGGGTGCCCTGACCATTGAGCGTGCCGCCGGTGACGGTGTCGCCGGGCCGCTTGGAAACGGGCAGGCTCTCGCCGGTGAGCATGGACTCGTCGACGGCGGAGCTGCCCTCGAGCACCTTGCCGTCCACCGCGAGCTTCTCGCCGGGGCGCACGCGCACCTTCCAGCCGACTTCGACTTCCTCCAACGGCTGCTCGCGCTCGCTGCCGTCGGCCTGGACCACGCGAGCGGCCGGCGGCGCCAGGCGGAGCAGGGCAGAGAGCGCAGCGCCGGCGCGTCCGCGCGCGCGGGCCTCGAGGAAGCGGCCGATGAGCACGAACGCGACCACCAGCGCGCCGACCTCGAAGTAGAGCGCGCCTTTCCCCGTCAGCAGCGCGACCACGCTCTCGAGCCACGCGGCCAGCGCGCCGAGCGCCACGAGCGTGTCCATGTTCGCGGTGAAGTGCCGCGCGCGGATCGCCGCGGTGCGCAGGATGGGCCAGCCCGCGCCGAAGATCGTCGCCGTCGCGAGCGCCGCTTGCAGCCAGGTCGAGCCCGGGAACCTCAGGTCGGCCATGGAGATGACGAGCAGCGGCAGCCCGAGCGCAATGGCCGCGATGGCACGCGCACGCGCCTCGGGAAGCTCGTCGTGCGTGTGCGCGTCCCGATGCGGCTCGGCGTGGTAGCCCGCGGCCGCGACGGCCTTGAAGATGGGCTTCGGCTCGACGCCCGGCCCGAGCTTCACCTCCGCGCGCCGCGTGGCCAGGTTCACCGACGCCTGCTGCACGCCGGGCACCTTGGCGATGGCCTTCTGCACCGTGATGGCGCAGCTCGCGCAGGTCATCCCCTGGATGTCGAGGTGCAGCAGGTTCACGGTGGGTGAAGTCGCGACGGCGGGCTCGGCGAGCGCGGCCTCGGGGTTCGCGCTGAACTTCGCCGCGCAATCCGGGCCGTCGAAGTACCAGCGCACACCGTCGTGATCGACGTGCGGCGCGTGCGTGCGATCGACCGGCCGGTGGCACACCGGGTCCTCGGCCGGCGCAGCGAGCACTCCGTCGGGATCGGTTTCGAACTTCGCTCGGCACTTCGGATTGCAGAACCCGTAGGTCACGCCTGCGTGCACGAGCGTGCCGCCGCGCGGGCTTTCGCCCACCAGCATGTCGCAGACGGGATCCGTCTCGGCGACGCGCTGCTCTGTCGTGACGCCCTCCATGGTCCTAGGAATAACCAGATTCCGCCCCTCGACAACGTTGACCGGGCTGTGTCGCTGTCGCTATATCGTGCGCCCTCGCGAGCCGGGCGGTTTCCGGAGCGCCGGGAGGGCCGGAATGTCGTCGGAAGCGGAGCTCCAGACCGAGCTGCAGAGCCTGTCCAAGCGCCTCGAGGATCGGCTGTCGATCGTGCACTTTGCGTGGGCCTTTGGCCTCGCGTGCGCGGCGTTCATGGGCGTCGGCGTGGGCATCAAGCTCTTCCACGACTCCATCCGCACGCCGAAGCTCGCCTTCGTGCTGCTCGCGGTGGGCATGGGCTGCGCCATCGTCGCGGCCATCCGGCTGACGCGCGGATTCAAGCTCTTTGCCGCCGAGGGGCGCGACTACCAGCGCTTCATGACGGTGCGTTCCGAGCTGGGCCTCGATCGTCCGCAGCTCCCCTCGGCGTGACCGGGCGTCGGCACAGCCTGCCGCCGCTGCGCGATGGGCGCGGCCGGATGCGGCGCGGCCTCTTCCTGGTGCTCGAAGGCATCGACGGCGCGGGCACCACCACGCAGGCCGCGGCGCTGGACAGGGCGCTTCGCGCGCGCGGGCAGCGCACGCAGGTGACCGCCGAGCCGTCGGGCGGGCCGGTGGGCATGCTCCTGCGGCAGGCGTTGTCGGGCCGGCTGCGCGGGCATGGCCAGCCGATGGACGCGACCACGATGGCGCTGCTCTTCGCCGCCGATCGCGCGGACCACGTGGCCCAGGAGATCCTTCCCGCGCTGAATTCGGGCGTGACCGTGATCAGCGATCGCTATGTTCTCTCGTCGATCGCCTACCAGGGCCTGGAGCTCGAGTTCCCCGACGTGACCGCGATGAACGCGCACGCGCCCGCGCCGGATCTCACGCTCTTCCTCGATGTGCCGCCTGGCGTGGCCGCGAAGCGCCGTGCGGCGGTGCGCGGTCGCGAAGAGCTGTACGACGCGCTCAAGCTGCAGCGCCGCATCGATCGAAACTATCGACGCGCGATCGCGCACGGGCTGCACGGCGGTCACGTGGTGATCGTCGACGGCACGCTGCCCGAGGGGCTGGTCACCGCCGAGCTGCTCTCGGCGATTGATACACTTTAGTGATGGTTGCGCACCTCGCCGCACTGGTCCTGCTCGGCGCGAGCAACCCGAGCTGGTGGGTGGTGCAGCGCGTGTCCGTGACCGACGACCTGGTGCGCAAGGACGTGGCGCTGCACTTCACCGCCGACGAGGTCGACGTGGTGGCCAAGGGCGCCGTCGACGAGCGGCTCTCGTGCTCGAGCGACGGCGCCACGACCACCTGCGGCACGCGCGAGCTCAGCCTCCAGCGCGACGGCGACAAGGCCACGCTCAGCAACGGCTTCCGCGGCGTGGGGCAGATTTCGAGCGCCGAGCTGCGTCGGGCGACGGCGAGCGAGACGGAGAGCTGGAACAAGTTGCTCGCCGCGGCGCCGTCGATCGCGGATGCGTGCGCGCAGGCCCACGCGTGCGCCGTGCAGGGGCGCAAGAAGGCCAAGATCGGCGACGCGCGCTACGAAGTGGGAAAGACCGCGACCTGGCGCCGCTGCGTGGATGCCAAGCGCGCGCTCGTGGCGGCGATTCAAGAGCGGAAGAAGAAGCTCCCGCCCGCGTGCCGCGACGCGAAGTAGTCAGGGCCGCACGACGACGGAGAAGAGGTCCCAATGCTTCGCCCAGTCGCCTGTGCCCGTACGCGCTCCATCACGGCCCGCGCACGCACGTGAACGAACAACTGCTGGCCGCCAGAACCGAGGATGTAGATCGTCTGCAGGTCGCTCGGACGAGCGTGACTGTTCCATTCTGGCGCACCGCAATGGACGCCGAGCCGCTCTCCTTCGCGACTTGCTCGAGGCTCGCGAGCGGGCCCGCGTCTGGCGTCGCCGCGAGGGCAATGGCGAGCAGCGGCAGGAGCATGATCCACGGGCCTTTGCGCGAATCGGCCCTCCCGCGCATCATTGCACCGAAATGCCCGCGCCCTCGCTCATCCTCGACTTCGACGGCACGCTCACGATGGTGGACGTCGGCGACGCGCTCTGCGCGCGCTTCGCGGATCCCGAGTGGCTGGAGATCGATCATCGCTACGCGCGTGGCGAGATGTCGCTGCCCGACGCGCAGCGGCTGATGTGGGGCCTCTTCCGCGCCAACCGCGAGCAGGCATGCGCGTACGCGCTCGAGATTGGCAAGCTGCGGCCGGGCGTCGACGCGCTGCTCGATCGCGCCCAATCGCTCGGCTACACGCTGCGGCTCGCGAGCGGCGGCTTCGACTTCTACATCGAGGCCATCCTCGGGCCCGAGCGGCTCGCGCGCTTTGCGAGCGTGCATGCGAACTCGGCGCGCTTCGTGTCCAACGCCGTCGAGCCGCTCTTCGCCGAGGGCCTGGGCTGCGTGCGCTGCGCGGTGTGCAAGGGCAACGTCGTGGACCGCTACGGCGCCTCCAGCATCTTCGTGGGCGACGGCCACTCGGACACCTGCGTCATCGGCCGGGCCAGCCAGGTCTTCGCCGTGCGCGACGGCAAGCTGCACCGCGAGGCGCTCGCTCGGCAAGCAGCGGTGACGCCCTTCGCGGATCTGACCGAGGTCGCCGAGCGGCTGCCGCGGATTGTGTTCGCCGCGTCGGCCGACTAGAACCAAGACACTCCCGGAGCGCCGCCAAATGAGCTCGATCCAGTTCGTCCAGAACTACGAAGACCTGTCGACCGACAAGGGCTACCAGTTCAAGTTCCACTGCGACAAGTGCGGCAACGGCTACCTCTCCACGTACGAAGCGTCGACGCTGGGTATGGCCACGGGCCTGCTGTCGGCGGCGGGCTCGCTGCTGGGCGGCGTGTTCGGCCGCGCGGCGGAGAGCACCTACGAGGTGCAGCGCGCCATCGGCGGCAAGGCCCACGACGACGCCGTCCGCAAGGCCGTGGAGGAGATCAAGCAGAAGTTCCACCAGTGCCACCGCTGCGGCAAGTGGGTGTGCCCGGAGGTCTGCTGGAACGAGAAGCGCCAGCTCTGCCTCGACTGCGCCCCCGACCTCGCGCAGGAGACCGCCGCCGCGCAGGCCCAGGCCAGCAAGGACCAGGTCTTCCAGAAGGCGCAGCAGACCAACCTCATCGGCGACGTGGACATGACCAAGGAGGCCGCCGCGAGCTGCGCCTCCTGCGGCGCCGCGGTGGGCACGGCCAAGTTCTGCCCCGAGTGCGGCAAGCCGGTGAACGCCAAGGTGAAGTGCAGCAAGTGCAACGCGGAGATGAACTCCTCCGCCAAGTTCTGCCCCGAGTGCGGCACGCCGCATCGACCGCAGGTGTAGTGGCGCCAGAAGGGCGGGGGAATGGCGCGCACGGCAGCGATCGTCGTCATCGGCAACGAGGTCCTCTCGGGCAAGGTGCGCGAGGAGAACGCGAGCTGGCTCATCGGCCGGCTGCGCGAGCTCGGCGTGGAGCTCAAGCGCATCTTGGTGGTGCCCGACGAGAGCGACGCCATCGTCGACGCGGTGAAGGCCACGTTCCGCAAGGTCGACCACGTGTTCTGCTCCGGCGGAATCGGGCCGACGCACGACGACATCACCGTCGAGTCCGTGGCGCTGGCGCTCGGCGTGCCCGTGGTGCGCTCGCAGCAGCTGGTGGCGCTCATCGACGCGCACTACCGCGACCGTAAGCCCGACGGCTCGCTGCCGCCCGAGGCCTACCGGCTCGCCGAGGTGCCCGAGGGCGCGCGGCTCATCTCGCATGCGGGCATCTGGTATCCGGCCATCGCGTTCGACGAGCTGTATCTCCTGCCGGGCGTGCCCATGCTCTTCCGCGCGCAGTTCGACGCGCTCTCGGCCCGCTTCCGCGACGCGCCGTTTCACCTGCGCGAGCTGTTTCTGTCGATTGGCGAGGTGCCCATCGCGGCGGCGCTGGATGCCGTGGTCGGTCGGCACGCCGACGTGTCCATCGGCAGCTACCCGCGCTTCGACGCCGACGCCGACCATCGCGTGAAGCTCACCGTGGAGTCGCGCGACGCCGACGCGGTGAAGCGCGCCTTCGATGACTTGAAGGCCAGCCTGCCCGCGGGCGCCATCGTCCGCGAGGCGTGACCGGGCTCAGGCAAGTCCGAGGCGGAGCTTCTGCCGCATGCGGAAGAAGTCGTCGCTGATGGCGAAGGCCATGAGCTCTCGCACGTCGGGGCGGTTCGCAGCGGCGGCCTTCACGGCGTCGAGGCTGTCGAGGCGCGCGTTGGCCTGCTGCGGATCCTCGCGGACCATCAGCGTCAGGGCGCCCACCAGGTCGCCGGAGTAGATGAGCCCGGCGCGGTCGGCGGAGAGCACGCAGCCCTGCGCCAGCACGGAGGCGTCGAGCTTGGCGCGCGAGAGCTCCGGCGCCATCGCCTCCAGCTCCTTGAGAATCTTGCCCGGCAGCGCCTTGCGAACGCGCTTGGAGAGCTCCACGTCCGGAACGCCCAGCCGGTCGAAGTTCGGCGACACGGCGCGCACGGCGGCACCGAGCAGGTTCGCCAGCTCGGGCGCGGTGAGCTTGAGCGCGAGCAGGCTCCGCGCGCGCAGCGCCAGGGCCGCGCGAGCGAAGAGGAAGCGCTGGTCGCGCGTGGTCTGGTACTTGCGCACCACGTCCGGGCCGATGACGACCGACTGGGGATCGGTGTTCTCCACGGTCACCGTGGCGCCGCGCTTGCCCTGGTAGACCTCGTACTTCTCCAGGCTCAGCGAGCCGCAGATCACGCGCAGCGGACGGCCCAGCGCGTGATCGGGCTTGAGGCGGTCGCTGCGGCCGAGGCCCAGCGCGTCGAGGTCGGCGGGATAGAGCTTGTACAGGTCGGCGCCGATGAGCCGCAGCACCTCGCCGAGCGGGCCGCGGTGCGCCGGGTGGAGCACCAGGGTCTCGTAGTCGGCGTCGGCGACCTTCTCCACGGTCTCCTGCGGCGCGCGCGTCTTCGCGTCGTTCACGAAGAGCGACTCCAGCTCCGTGGCCTGCTTGAGGAACACCAGCATCGACGCCGCGCAGAACTGGCGATCCACCTGCTTGCTTTGGTCGTAGAGCCGGAAGAGCGCGTGGTACGCATCGGCGCGGAACGGGTCGATGCGCAGGAGCTGGCGGTACTCCTCGATCGCCGCGGTGATGCCGGCCGGCTCGCGCGCGAGCAGCTCGGCCAGCGCGGCGCGGGGCTCGGTGGAGGTCGGGTCGGCCTCGATGGCGAAGCGGTACTGCGCCGAGGCCCGGGTGGGCTCGTTCAGCTTGGCGTAGAGGTGACCCGCGCGGAGCCGCAGCGAGACGGCCTGCGCGCCGGCGGAGCCCATCGCCTGCTGCTCGAGGAGCCCGGCCAGGTCGGAGCTCTTGCCCAGGCGCTCGTAGAGGTACGCGAGCCTGTCGAAGACGGCCGTGTCCTGCGGGTTGTAGTGGAGCACGCGCTGGTAGGCCACGATGGCCTGGGCCGCGTCGTTGAAGCCCTCGTCGAGCACGCGCGCGAGCGAGAGGGTGTGCGCCGCGAGCCGATCGGGCTGGTTCTCGAGCGAGATGAGGCGCTGGAGCACGTCGCCGGCGGCCGTCCAGTTGCGCACCTCGAGGTGGATGGCCGCGAGGCGCTCGAGGGCGTTCACGTTGTCGGGCACGTCGGCGAGCGCGGTTTGGAGATGTGCCGCGGCGCGCTCGGTCTCGCCGAGCGAGTCCTGGTAGAGCACCGCGAGTCGGAAGTGCACCTCGGCGAGCTCATGGCGGTCGCCGCCTTGCTCCACGCGCGCAGCGTACGCCCGCGCGGCCTCGTGCGGATGGCCGCCTTCGGCGAGGAGCTCGCCCTGCAGGGTCAGCGCGGCCGGGTTCGTCGGCGCGGCCACGAGGGCGCGCTCCACGGCACCCAGCGCCCCTGTCGCGTCGCGGAGGTCGCGACGCAGCACGCGGGCCGCGTCGATGAACGCTGCCGCGGCTTCGTCGTTCTGGCTCGACGCGAGGCGCGCTTCGCCGCGACGCAGCTGCATCTGCACCAGCGCCGAGCTGCCGCCGCGCCGCGCGAGCAGCTCTTCGAGCCGCGCCGCCGGCGCCGCGGCCAGGGGGTCGAGCTCGAGGGCCTTCTGGAAGTCGGCCGTCGCGCCGTCGGCGTCGTTCAAGCGCTCCTGGGCGATGAGGCCTGCCTCGTAGAACGCCTGCACGGCCTCGCCCTTGTCGGCGCAAGCGGCGGCCTCGGCATGGAGGCCAGCGCGCGCGCCCGACCAATCGCCAGCCGCCACGCGCATCCGACGCACACCGCGCAGCGCAGGCACGAAGCCCGGCACTGCCGTGGACGCGACCTCATAGAGGGCGAGCGCGTTGGCGCCATCGCCCGAGCTCTCGGCGAGCCGTGCGGCGCGGAGCGCGAGGCTGCTTCGCTCGGCTGCGGCGGTGGTTCGCTCGAGCTGGGCCACCAGGAGCTGAATCAGCGCGCGCACGTCGCCGGTGCGGACGAGGGCGGCCTCGAGCCCGGCCACGGCGCGGGAAAGGGTGGGGTGCGCCGCGTAGGCGCGCTTCCAGAGGGCGACCGCCTCGTCGGCCTTGCCCTGCCGCTCCATGTCCGTCGCGGCGGAGGTCCAGAGCGCGGCGGCGATCTGCGGAGACTGAATCTGGTCGGCGAGCTGGCGGCGGATGTCGAGGCGGCGCGCGCGATCCTGCGCGCGGATGATCTCCAGCCCCTTGAGCGCCTCCATGTGCCCGGGCTGCAGCGCGAGCAGCTGCTCCCAGCACTGGGCGGCGCGCTGGGGCTCGTCGAGCTTGTGCTGGTACACGCGGCCGAGCTTGGCGTACGCGGCCACGCGGTCCTCGGGCGTCGACGCGGCCTGCGTCTCGCGCTCGAACAGCGCCACCAGGTCGGCGGTGTTGTTTTGCTCGGTGAAGATGCGCTCCAGCGCGCGCAGCGACGTGGAGTGCGACGGCGAGAGCCGCAGCACCTCCTGGTACGCCTCCACAGCCAGCTCGAGGCGGCCCGCGTCCTCCCAGATCGCCGCGACCTGGAAGAGGGTGTTCGCGCGCTCGCCGGGATCGGTGCGTGCAGCGGCCTCGGCGCGCAGCACCTCGACGAGGTTCTCCCACGCGCCGCTCTGGCGATGAATCCGACCGAGGGCCCGCAGCGCCTGGAAGTGCGTGGGCGCGAGCGTGAGCACCTCCTGGTACGCGGTCACGGCGCCGTCGAGGTCCTTGAGCTTGTCCTCGTGGATCTCGCCGATTTTGAAGGTCAGCACCGCGGCCTGCTCGATCGACGGCGCGATGTCGGCCTCTTGCCGGTACATCTGGATGAGGTCGGCCCAGCGCTGGCGCTGCGCGTAGAGCCGTCCGAGCGCCTTCAACGCGGGCAAGTACGCGGGCGAGAGCGCGAGGAGCTTCTTGTAGGCCTCGACGGCCTCCTCGGGCTTCTGCAGCTTCTCCTCGTAGATCTCCGCGTTGCGGTGCAGCAGCGAGACGATCTGCTTGGTGTCGCCGGTGTGCTGGCTCTCCAAGTCATTCATCGCGATGACGTCGGCGTAGTTGCCCGTGCGCTCGTGCAGGCGCGCCAGCGCGCGAATGGTGGGCAGGTGCTCCGGCGCCATCTCCAGCGCGCGCTTGAGCGCGGCCGCGGCCTGGACGGGATCCTTCAGGTGCTCTTCGTAGATGGTCGAGACCTGGTGCAGCGTCGAAATCGCCTGGTCGCGATCTCGGGTCGCAGTGACCTCGGCCTCGTACATCGCCGCGAGCTCGGCGTAGCGCGCGTGCTTCTCGTAGAGCCGCGCCAGCGCCTTCTGCGCGGGCAGGTAGCCCGGCACGAGCTGCAGGATCTCGTTGTACCGGCCGATGGCCTCGTCGTCGCGGCCCAGGCGCGTCTCGAGCGTCTCGGCGGCCTTGTAGAGCGGCGCGGCCTTGAGCTTGGGATCGTCGAGCGTCGCGGCCTCGCGCTCGTGCGTGGAGAGCAGCCCCTGCCAGTCCTGGCGGCGGAAGTAGAGCTTGCCCAGCGCGGTCAGCGCGAGCTGGTTCGCGGGCTGGAGCTGCAGCACCGCCTGGTAGCGGGCGATGGCCTCGTCCTCGCGCTTGAGCCGCTCCTCGCAGAGCGCGCCCAGGCGCATGTTGAGCGCCACCTTCTCGGCCTCGTCGGCGATGACGCTTGCCCGCGACGCCAAAACTTCGGCCAGCTCTTCCCAGCGCGCGAACGTCTCGTACAAGCGCGCGAGCTCGCTCAGCACCAGCGCGTCCTGCGGCGCGGCCCGACGCGCGGCCTGAAGCGCGCCCACCGCGTCCTCGTTGCGGCCGAGGCGCTCGTAGATGCGGCTGATGCGGTAGTACGCGGGGCCGGCCTGTGCGCCGAGCCCTTCCGCTTCGGCCGCGAGCGCCTTGAGCAGCGCCTCGCCCGAGCCCGAGCGCTCCGCGCGCCGCTTCACCGCCGCGAGGATGACCGGATCCTTCCGCCGCAGCGCGAAGGCCTTGTCCAGCAGCTCCGTCGCCTGCGCGTCCATGCCCAGCCGGTCCGCGCAGAGCGTCGACGCCTCGTAGAAGTAGTGCGCGCGCAGCTGGTCGTCGGTGGAGAGCTCGGCGAGCGCCAAATAGATCGGCAAGAGCTTCGCGTCCTCGTGGCGCGAGGCGTACGCCTGCTCGAGCGTCGTCAGCAGCGAGAGATCCTGGCCGTTCTCGGCGAGGCCCTTCTCGTAGGACTCCATCGCATCCGCGGCGCGCCCCAGCCGTTCTTCCAGGAGCTGCCCGCGCTCGAACCAGAGCGACGCGCGCACCGGACCGTCCGACGTCGCCTGCAGCTCGGCATCGAGCAGCGAGAGCACCAGCTGCCAGTTGCCGACTTCTGCGAAGAGGCGTCGCGCGGCGCGCAGGTTGGGCAGGAAGGCGGGGTCGAGCCGCAGGGCGTGCTCGTAGCAGAGGCTGGCGTTGCGCGGGCTCTTGAGCTGCTCCCAGAGCTGTCCCATCTCATGGAACAGCGGCGCCGCGGCGGGCACGCTGCCCAGGGCCTTGGCCTCCTTCTCGTAGCGACCGAGGAGGGCCTGCACCTCGCTGTCGACGCCGGTCGCGGCGTTCGCTTGCGACGCGGGGACAGGGCTTCCCGCTTGCGCGGGCTCGTGCGGATCGACGCTGCTCATGCCGGCTCCCGGAGCGTGTCTTGCTGGGTGCAAAGGTCCGTCTGGACGAGCGAAAAGCGCGCCCGGACGCGCCCCAACGAGTACCACACCGCGCCGGCTGCCTTGAAGCGCCGTTCCGCGAAGTCGGGCAGGGCGATCGACGGCCGCAAGGTGCCCGTCGCGGTCTACGTCCGGGCGCGCTGGGGTGCTTGGCGATTGGTTCGTTGAACCCGTACGGCGTCGTCATCGTGCTCGTATCGGCGATGGCGTCGTTGATGGTGGTACGTCCGACTCCTTTGTGGATGATGGAGACCGCCGAGGGAGAGTCGCCGGCGACGACCCAAGCGCCACGGATGTGCGCCCCCCCAATCCGCGTGGATCGTGGCCGCGATCGCCATCTCTGCGGGCTCGACGCACCGACTTTCGGGCCGACGATTCGACCCTGACGGTCCTTAGCAGGCCTCTTTTCGGCTCCGAAGGGCCTCCGCCCCCCTTGATGCGCGCGATGGGGGGCCGGTCATTGTCGATCACCCCCTCGGACTGGTTTTGGGGGGCCCAAATCGAGGTCGGGGCCCCCGAAGCACCCTGTTTGGAGCTTCGTCGCGGCAACGAGGGCCCTCCCGAGAACGCCTCGACGGGAAAATTGCCGGGCGGAGGCCCCGATCTGGTCCTCGAACGGCGATTTCTGCTTCTCGGGGGCCCTCGCGAGCGACTCGAACCCAAAATGTCGGGCGAGGGAGGGGGGCACTCTCGAATCCGGGCCCAGAAAATACACTTTTGGGGCGTCGCTCGGCCTTCGCGAGGCGTGAGAGCCATCGATGCCCCCCTCATTCGCGAAAACCGGCCCCCATTTGGACCAACGAGGGGGTCAAACTCGAAAAGGGGCCCCCGGTTGGGCGCGCTCAACGCGCGCGCTTGGCTCTTGCGGCGGGCTTGGCGGCTTTCTTCGACGCCTTTGGCCTCTTGGGTGGCAGCTTCGAGGCGAGCTCGAAGGCGCGCTTCACCCACGCGCGCAGCTCTGCCGGCTCATCCATGATCGACTCGGGCATCTGCACCTTGTCGCTGCGCCTGCCGTCGCCGAGCGGGTCGAACGGCTCTGCACCTTCGAGGGCCAGGGCCTCGGCGCGATCCGCATCGCTGAGAAGCAGCGCCACCGAGCGCCCAAACGCGCCGCCGAAGAAGTTGCCGTTCACCTTCGCGGCCAGCCCGCCGAAGAGAAGCTGGGTCTCGATGCGCGTGTCCTTTGGGAGCGCGTCGCGGAAGATCGCGTGGTGCTCGGGCGGGACCTTGATCCAGGGCATTCGACGAGCCTAGCAGCGCGGCACGCTCCGCACGCCCACAGAACTTGTGGACGGCCTTTGGACCGGTCGCCTGGCCGCTTCCCGTGCATTCCCCTTTCGCACAAGCGAGGCTGTTCTATGATGCCCGGCGCATGCCCCCTCCCGGAGCCGGACCGCCCAAGCCCAAGCCCGCCGCCAAGCCGGCCGCGAAGGCGCCCAGCTCCAAGGGCGGAGGCGCGAAGCAGGCCGGCGGACCCAAGCCCACCGCGCGCTACCAGCTGCTGGAGAAGGTGGCCACCGGCGGCATGGCGCAGCTCTGGAAGGCCCGCGTGGTCGGGCCCGAGGGCTTCGACAAGCTCGTCGCGGTGAAGCGCATCCTCGACACGTTCTCTTCGAACGAAGAGTTCGTGCGCATGTTCATCGACGAAGCCCGGCTCGCGGCGCTCTTGAACCACCCCAACGTGGTGCAGGTCTTCGAGCTCGGCCGCGACGTCGACGCGAACCTCTTCATCAGCATGGAGCTCGTCGTCGGCGTGGAGCTGGCGGCGATGCTGGAGAAGCTCCGCGCCAAGCGCCGCCGCGTGCCCGAGGCCGCCGCGCTGGAGATCATGGTCCAGGTGCTGCGCGGCCTGCACCACGCGCACGTCAAGGCCGACATCCGCGGCAAGCCGCTGCACATCGTGCACCGCGACGTCTCGCCGCAAAACATTCTGGTTAATACGGAAGGCGTCGCCAAGCTCCTCGACTTCGGCGTGGCCAAGGCGCGCGGGCGCCTCACCGAGACCCAGGCCGGCCTCATCAAGGGCAAGTTGCTCTACATGAGCCCGGAGCAGAGCCGGAACCGGCCCATCGACGCCCGCACCGATCAGTTCGCGGCCGCGCTGGTGCTCTGGGAGTGCCTGGTCGGCGAGCCCTGCTACACCTTCCCCACGGAGCAGCAGCTCCTGCGCGCGGTGGCGCTGGGCGAGGTCCGCAAGTTCGAGGACGTGGGCGTGCCGGTGGACCCGGAGCTCGAGGGCGCCATCATGGCCGCGCTCTCGCCCAAGCCCGAAGACCGCTACGAGACGTGCGAGGACTTCGCCAACGCGCTGCTCCGCTACAAGCAGCGCAACTACCCGAGCTACACGCCCACGATGCTGGGCCAGTTCGTCGAGGAGACCTGCCCCAAAGAGATCGATGCGATGCACAACGTGCCCGATCTCGAGGGCCCGAACGTGCAGCCGCTCTACGTGGCGCAGGTCGATGTCTCCAACCTCGGCAACCAGAAGGGCAGCAAGCTCAACAAGTGGGCGCTTGCGGGTGGCGGCGCTCTGGCCGCGATCGGCCTGGCCGTCGGCGGAGTTGCCTGGTACCTGCGCGCGACCGCGCCGCCGCCGGAAGAGAAGATCGTCGTCGTGCAGAAGCCGGCGGAGATCAAGACGGTGGTGGAGAAGGTCGTGGAGTACCGCGACCAGGACATGGCGCGCCTGGCCGGGCTCGACCTCGACGCCGGCATCAAGTTCGAGCCCATCGAGCTCGAGGACGGCGGCACCGCCAAGGCCGTGCGCCTGCCCAGCGGAAAAGTAGGCTGGGTGGTGGGCCTGGGCGACGGCACGCACGTGCTCCGCGTGGACCTGGAGGACGGCGGCAAGCTCCTCGTGCCCATCACCGTCCCGGCGGACCCCGTGCCGGCCTCGGCGGAGATGGTGAACTTCGACGACGGCGGCATCGCGGCGAAGGCGCACCTCACCGACGGCGGCTACGGCTGGATCACCCGCGCCGACGGCGGCGGCTTCCTGGTGGAGATCCCGGGCAGTCCGGAGCCGTTCAAGTACGACGGCCCGGTGCCCGACGACATGCCGCTCCCCGAAGCACCCATCCCCACGACGATCGAGAGCGTGACCCTCGAGGACGGCGGCACCGCGGTGCAGGCCCACCTCCCGGATGCAGGAAGCGGCTGGGTGCAGACCATCAACGGCAAGACGACGCTCATTGTCGTGAAGGACGACGGCACGGAAGAGCGCGCTCCGTTCACCATGCCCGGCTCGGCGCCCTGATCTGGGCGTCCCTTCGACGAAGGAAGTTGTAGGCAATATTGACGATTCCGCCATCAGTGTGGGATTTACCAGACCCGCTTCGAGGAGGCCGGCTCCTCTGGACAAGGACTGACCATGAAGACGCTGTTCGCTATCGTGGCGCTGGGCGGAGCTCTCGCCCTGGGCGCCGTGGGATGTAGCTCCTCGAACTGCGGCCCGGGCAACTGTACGGGCTGCTGCGACGCCAACAACAACTGCCAGATTGCCGCGTCCGATCACTGCGGCGCGAACGGCGCGGCCTGCGCCACCTGCACCGCGGCGCAGAGCTGCGTGGTGGGCGTCTGCCAGTTCGCCGGCGGCAACAACGGCTCCGGAAACGGCTCGGGCAACAACGGCTCGGGCAACGGCAACGGCTCGAACGGCAGCACCGCGTCGAACACCACGAGCACCAACGGCTCGTCGTCGACCAACAGCACCAACTCGACCACTGGCCAGACCAACACCACCGGCACCAACGCCAGCACGACGACCAACGGCTCCACCACGGGCACCTCGGGCTCGTTCGACTGCTCGGCCAAGGGCCCCTGCCAGAACGACACCACGCCGACCTCGAGCACGATCGCCCAGTGCCAAGCGGCGGAGAGCGACCCCAACTGCGGCACGCAGTTCCTGGCGTACGCGAACTGCGCGCTCACCAATGACGTGTGCGACTCGAGCGGCAAGAGCAGCCTGCCCAGCGGTGCCTGCCAGACCGAGCTGACGAACTACACCAACTGCATCGAGGCGCACTCCACCACGAGCGGCACCACGGGGACGACCTCCACCAACAGCAACACCAGCACCACGGGCACGACGGCCACCAACAGCACCACCACGACCGGCACCTCGACGACGGGCACCACCGGGAGCTTCTGCAGCACCGGCCCGACCGAGGCCACCATCGACAACGGCGGCATCGGCACCCCCTGCACGGGAAACGTGACGTACGCCGATGGCGGCATCGAGCTCGTGCAGGGTTCCTGCGCGGCCGGCCAGTACTGCTTCGAGTTGCTCAGCGGCGACACCGGTCCGCGCTGCCAGTTCATGTGCGGCAGCACGGCCTGCCCGTCGAGCTCGTACTGCTACGACTTCAGCCAAGGCTCCAGCCCGTCGACGGACTCGTGGTGCCTCCCCATCGGCTACTCGGACGGCAGCCAGTGCCCCACCGGGTACACGGCCAGCGCGCCGTCGCTCGACCCGGCTGATTTGCAGATTTGCGTCCCGCGCTGCGGCGGCACGGGCTCCGCGTGCCCCGCGAACACCACCTGCCTGAGCAACGGCGAGTGCGGTTGCACCAACAGCGCGGCCTGCGGCACGGGCTTCACCTGTGACACCGCTTCGGGCGCCTGCTACATCCCATGCACGAGCAGCACGCAGTGCGTGGCGGGTGGCCAGGCGTACGGCTGCTGCCTCCAGTACGGCGGCAAGGACTTCTGCGACCCGTACGGTCAGTAGTCCCGAGTCAGTCCTGTTGAAGCCAGAAGCCCCGGCCCGCGCACGCGGGACCGGGGCTTCGCTTTCCCGGGTACTGAGAGCTGACGCTAACCCCGCGCCGCCGCCAAGAGCTCGCCCGAGTCGAACAAGCCGGCCACGGTGGCCATGTCCTTGTGCAGCTCGCGGTCCTCCACCATCGACGGCACGCGCGAACGCACCAGCTCGTACGCGCGCTGCACGCCCTTGCCCGCGAGCATCGGCCGGCGCAGATCGAGCGCCTGCGCGGCCACCAGCACTTCGATGGCGAGCACCGTCCGCACGTGGTCCACCACCGAGCGCGCCTTGAGCGCCGCGGTCATGCCCATGCTCACGTGGTCCTCGCGGCCCGCCGAGCTGGGAATCGAGTCCACGCAGGCCGGATGGCAGAGGATGCGGCTCTCCACCACCAGCGCCGCCGCGGTCACCTGGGCGATCATGAAGCCCGAGTTGAGCCCGGTCTTCACGGTCAGGAACGGCGGCAGCCCCGAGAGCGCCGGGTTCACCAGCTGCTCCACGCGGCGCTCGGAGATCGAGGCGAGCTGGGTCACGCTCATCGCGAGCACGTCGAGCGCCAGCGACACCGGCTGCCCGTGGAAGTTGCCGCCCGACACGATCTGCTCGCTCTGCACGAAAACCAGCGGGTTGTCGGTGGCGGCGTTCGCCTCGCGCGACAGGATCCCGCGCACGAAGCTCAGCCCGTCGCGCGCCGCGCCGTGCACCTGGGGCATGCAGCGCAGCGAGTAGGGATCCTGCACCTTGGCGCAGTTCTCGTGGCTCTTCACGATCTCGCTGCCCACCAGGATCTCGCGCAGGTGCGCCGCGCACTGCGCCTGGCCGCTCTGGCCGCGGAGCTGGTGGATCTCCGGCATGAATGGCTTGTGCGAGCCGAGCAGGCCCTCGAGCGTCATGGCGCCGGCGAGATCGGCCAGCTCCGCGAGCTCCTCGGCGCGCAGCAGGGCAGGGATGCCCACCGCGCACATGGCCTGGGTCCCGTTGACGAGCGCCAGGCCCTCCTTCGCCTCCAGCACGATCGGCTTCAGGCCAATCTTCTCCAGCGCGGCGCGCCCGGACATGCGCTGGCCCTCCACGAACGCCTCGCCCTCGCCGATCAGCACCAGCGCCAGGTGCGCCAGCGGCGCGAGATCGCCCGAGGCGCCCACGCTGCCGCGCTCGGGCACCACGGGCACCAGGCCGCGGTTGATGCACTCGACCAGCAGCTGCAGCGTCGAGGGACGGATGCCGGAGTAGCCCTTGGCGAGCACGTTGGCGCGCAAGGCCATGAGCGCGCGCGCCTCGGGAATGGGCAGCGGCGAGCCGACGCCGGCCGCGTGGCTCAAGATGAGGTTGCGCTGGAGCTGCTGCAGGTCGCTCTTGGCGATCTTCACCTCGGCCAGCGTGCCGAAGCCGGTGTTGATGCCGTAGATGGGCGCGTCGCCCGATGCGAGCCGGTCCACGAGCGCGCGGGCCTGGGTCACGCGATCGACCGCCGCGGGCGCGAGCTCGACGGGGGCGCCGCGGGTGACGTCGCGCAGCGCCTCCAGCGACAGGGTCTCGCCATCCAGCAGCACGCGGGCCAAAGCCATGAAGCACCTCTCCAGGAGCGCGCGTACTTCTAACACCGCGGCCAGAGAAGCCAACGGTTCCGCGCCGCAAGAACCCGGAATCCGCGTATCCTCTGCGGACCTTCCCCGGGGACACCCTCCATGCGCGCTGCCCTCCTCGCTGGCCTGTTGCTCGGTTCGTCGACCGCCTGGGCCCAGACGCCCGGAACCACGGCCGTGGTCGCGGCCGGAAGCTGCAGCGCGCCGTCGCAGGGCGCCCAGGCTCGAGCGCTGCGCGAGGCGCTCACTCGAAAGCTCGGCGGCGCCGTCCAGAACGAGGCCGCGAGCGCGAAGTCTTTGGGCGGACTCTCCAGTGCGTCGCAGGCGGAGCTCGATCGCCGATTGGCCGCCGCGCGAACCGACTTTCTGCAGCAGAAGTACGCCCGCGTGCAGAAGGACGTGCAGGACATCCGCGAGGCGCTCTGGCAGCTCGCACCTTCAGACGCGCGCTGGAAGAGCCTGCAGGACGCCGCGGCGCTCTCGGCCTGGATCGCGGAGAAGCTGGGGAGCAGCGCCGACGCCGAAGCGGCGCTGCTTCCTGTCGTCCGCATCGACCCGGGCTTCCACCCGGACAAGCACCTCTTCCCGCCCAACGTGGACAAGCTCGCGCGCCAGGCTGCCGCGCGCGCGAAGGGCGAGCCCGAGGGGTCGCTTCGGGTGACCAGCGTCCCGGACGGCTTGCCGATCTGGTTGGACGGCAAGCCCGTGGGCAAGGCGCCGCTGTCGCTGCAGCTCGCGCGCGGCGATCACCGCATCGAGGCCACGTTCAACGGCCACCGCGGGCTCGCTCACACCGTGCACGTGGAGGAGAGCGCGGTGGTGGAGCTCGACCAGGCGCTCGACGGCGCCGTCTGGGCCGACGCGGGCCCCTGCATCGACGCCGACGCGGACCGCAACACGCGCCTCAAGACGCTCGTCTCGGTGGGCCACGTGCTGGGCGTGAAGACGCTGGTCGCCGTTCGGGGCGACGAGCCGGCGCCGAGCGAGCGCTACCTGGTCGCGACGGCGATCGACGTCGAGAGCGGCCAGGAGGCGCGCGAGGCCAAGGTGAAGCTGAGCGAGGCCGGTGCGTCGCCCGAGGCCATGGACAAGCTCGCCGCCTTCATCGCCACCGGCGACGTGGCGCCGCCGCTCGAGGCCACGCGCGGCGGCAAGGCCGCGACGCTCGCCAGCGCTGCACCGCCGACGGCCACCGCGCCTGCGGGCGGGCTCACCCAGACGGCTCCCGAGTCGGGCAGCGGCATGCGTACGGGCGCGTACGTCGCGGGCGGCGTGGCCGTGGCGGCGCTCGCGGTGGGCGGCTTCTTCGCGCTCGATCTCAAGTCCGCCAACACCACCATCGACAGGGACTGCCCCGGCGGCTCGTTCTGCAGCCCGGGCACGCTCTCCGAGGTCCAGGACGCCACCTCGCGCCAGGGCCGCGATCGCGCGCTGGCGTTCACCGGCCTCGGCGTGGGTGTCGCGGCCGGCGCAGCCGCCGTGGCGCTCTTCATGATGGGCGAGCCCGCCACCGCACCGACGACCTCGACCAGCGCGAGCGTGCACCTCACGCCCACCGGGTTGGCGGGCACCTTCTGAAGCGGCCCTGGAGCACCTGGATCCTCGCGCCGGCCTTCGCCGCAGCCGCGCTGTTCCACGTCGCGGCGCTCGTCGATCCGGGAATCGCCGGGACGGATCCCGCCTGGCGACACGCGCTCTTCGCGGGCATCAACGCCGCGCTGGCGGTGCTTTTCGTCCTTCGGCCGCGCTGGCTGCCGTGGCTGCTGAGCGCGCTCGCGGTCCAGCAGCTCTGGAGCCACGGCCACGCGCTCGTCCTCGCCTGGCGACTGGAGCAGCGGGTGGATTGGACGTCGGTCGTGGTGCTGGTTGGCATTCCGATCGCCCTGGCGGTCGTGGTGCACGATGCCCGAGCGGCCCGAGGGTGGTAGGGTTTCGGGCGTCTTTCCGGAGCCGGTGATGGGCCTTTTCGACTGGCTGAACAAGAAGCCGGGGGAGGGCGGCGAGCAGCCCGGCGCCGCCGCCCCCGAAGATCCCGACGACGCCGACTCGGCCCAGATCGACGCGGGCCACCAGCGCGTCGACGGCGAGGAGAAGTACGTCGACGAGGGCCAGATCGCCCGCGGCGGCATGGGCTCCATCCGCCGCGTCTTCAACCACAACCTCCTGCGCAAGGAGGCCATGAAGTGCCTCGACCCCAAGGTCGCGGAGGACGAGAACGAGCTCTTGCGGTTCATCGAGGAGGCGCAGATCACCGCGCAGCTCGATCATCCCAACATCCCTGCCGTCCACGACCTGGGCCAGCGCGCGGATGGGCAGCACTTCTTCAACATGAAGCTCGTGCGCGGCAAGACGCTCGAGCAGATGCTGAACAACAGCCGCTTCAAGGTGAACGACGACGAGCAGCTCTTCGGCGTGCTCCAGGTCTTCATCAAGGTCTGCGACGCGATCGCGTTCGCGCACAGCCGCAGCGTCATCCACTGCGACCTGAAGCCGCCCAACATCATGGTCGGCCGGTTCGGCCAGGTGTACGTGATGGACTGGGGCATCGCGCGCGTGAAGGGTGCCGATCGCAAGGTCCGCGGCGAGACCGGCGCCGAGCTCATCCAGACCGCCGGCCGCGACCGCCACCTCGACGACGGCCGGGTGATGGGCACCCTGGGCTACATGCCGCCCGAGCAGGCCCTGGGCTATGTGGACCAGCTCGACGAGCGCAGCGACGTGTTCGCCCTCGGCGCGCTCCTCTACCGCATCCTCACCGGCCGCGCGCCGCACGTGGGCCAGACCCCCGAGGAGACCTGGGACCTCGCCAAGGCCTGCCAGATCCTGCCGCCGCAGGAGATGCTGGAGCAGATGGGCAGCAAGCTGAAGCTGTCGCAGCGGCTCTGCCAGATCACCTCGAAGGCGCTCGAGGCCGACAAGGAGCTCCGCTACCAGAGCGTGGCCGAGCTGCAGCGCGATGTGGAGGAGTACCTCCGCGGCGCGGGCCGCTACCCCACGGCGACGTTCCCCGCGGGCACACTGGTCATCAAGCAGGGCGACGAAGGCGATGCGGCCTACGTCATCACCAGCGGCCGCGCGCGCGTGTTCCGCACCGACGGCAGCGGCGCAGGCAAGACCATCCGCCAGCTCGGCCCGGGCGAGGTGTTCGGCGAGACGGCCATCCTCACTTCGTCGCCGCGCTCGGCGAGCATCGAGGCCATCGAGGATCTGCAGTGCGTGGTGGTCGCGCGCGACGCGCTCGAGCGCGAGCTGGGCCAGACCTTCTGGGTGGGCCACATCCTCAAGGCGCTGGCCGAGCGCTTCAAGGACATCGACCAGCGCATGGAGGCCGAGGCCAAGAAGCTCGAGCCGCTGGTGCAGGACCTGGTGCTGCGCTTCTTTGCCTTCAACGGGCACGTCCGCGAGGACGGCGCGCGCGTGGTGGGCTGGATGCTGCTTCGCCGGCACGTGCGCAACACCCTCAAGCTCGGGGACGTGCAGACCATGGCGCTCTGTGCGGGCGTGCGCGGACTGCACCTCGACACCGCCAGCGACGAGGCCGTGCTGGTGGCCGATCCGCCGGGTGTGCGGCCCGGCTCGGGTTCGATGCCGGCGATCCCTGCGGCGCCCAAGGCTCCCGCGGTGCCGAAGCCGCCGCCGCGCCTCGAGAGCGAGACGCTGCCCGTGCTCTCGGACAAGCCCACGGCGCGACCAGCTTCGCGCCTGGGGATGCAGGCCATCTCGTCGCCCGGCACGCCGCGACCCGGCTCGCGCCCGATGCCGGTGGCAGCCGAGCCGGACACCGGCGAAGAGCCGGCGCTCTCCGACAAGCCCGCGCGCACCCGGTCGGGCGAGGTCGAGGTGGTGTCGGAGGCGCCAGTGCTCTCGGACAGGCCCATGCCGCGCGGGAAGTCGGGGCAGATGCCCGCGCTGCCGGAGCCGTCGACGGGTGAGGAGCCGGTGCTCTCGGACAAGCCCACGCCGCGCGCCAAGTCCGGTCCGATGCCGGCCATCGAGCCGCCGCCCGCGGTGGAGCCAGCGCCTTCGTCGCGGCCGCCGTCGCGAGCCATTCCGAGTGCGCGCCCGCCGTCGCGCGCGATCCCGAGTGCGCGTCCGCCGTCGCGAGCGATCCCGAGTGCGCGTCCGCCGTCGCAGCGGATGTCCGAGGTGTCGACTCCTTCCGCGCGTCCGCCGAGCCGGCCTGCGCCGTCGGTGAACATGCCGAGGCCGCCCAGCCAGCCTTCGCCGGTGGCGCGGACCTCGCCGTTCGAGGCGCCGGCCTTGGAGCCCACGCCGGCGCCGCCGCCCACGCCCGCCGCGGAGGCCTCGCCATTTGCGCCCACGGCGCCGCTCTCGCCGTTCGCGCCCACGCCGCCGACCGAGGCACCGCCGAGCGCGCCTGCGCCCGAGGCTCCGAAGTATCCCGACAACGCCACGGTCGCGGATCTGCCGCCCGAGTTCGCGGCCACCGAGCTCATGCCCGAGAACATGGACATCGACGCGCTCATCGCCGCGGCCAGCAAGGCCAAGGCGAAGCTCGACGGCGAAGGCGGCGGGCAGGGCGGCGGGAGCTGACGCGCGACCTCAGCTCGATTGTTCCTCGATCACGAGGAACATCCACGGGCTCTGGTCCTTCGCCTTGAAGACGAAGAGTCCCTCGAGCTCGTGAAGCGCGAGCGCACAGAGCTCGTCGATCTCCTCGCGCCGCACCGCGAACCCGGCCGTATTGAAGATCTGGTAATGCGTCTTCTGCGCCAGGCGCTTCAAGCGTGCTGAACGTTCGCGCGCGAGCGGCGGAAACGCGTCGTTGGCCCAGCCCCAAAGCCAGCTCGAGCGCTCGGGAACGTAGGTCGCTATCGGCGTGAAGCCGTACGCGTCGGCGCCCAGCCTGAACGCGCCGGTAACGAGGTCGTAGTGCCAGGCCCCCTCGGCGTCCGTCAGCCGGGCCTGCTTGGCGACGTACGCCGCCATCGCCTTCGCGAGCAGCGCATCGAACGCGTCGTCAATGGGGTCGTTGTGGTCGTGATGGCGTTGCATCGACCAAGCTCAGTGCTTCGGCCCCCAGGCGAACTTGAGCTTCACGTTCGCCTGCTCGCCTTCGTAGTGGGGGAAGCTCCAGGTCTTGAGCGTCTTCACCAGGCACGCGTAGAGCGGCGTGCCCTCGCCGAAGTCGTGGTTGTCGACCCAGACCTTGCCCACGCGGCCGTCGTTGCCCACGGTGAACTCGAGCGGCAAGTTGACCTGATCGGTCGGCGGGTGCGCCACCGCCTCGGCCTTGATGCACGGGTACACCGTGTTCGCCTTCTGCTGCGCAATCTGGGAAATGGTCGCGCTGTCGAACTGCTGCGTGGCCTTCATGCCGTCCGGATCGGTGGCGTCGGTCTGCGGGCTCGCGCTGGGCGTGGGCGCCGTGCTCCCGTGGTGCTTGGTCGGGACGCCCTTGTGCGGCGGGGCAGGCACGGCGGGGTTCGTCCCGGACGGCTCGGGGATCGCAATCGCCACCTCGTCCGACGGCTTGGCCGCCAGGGAGATGGCCGGCGCCTCCACGCTGATGGTGATGAGGTCCGCGTCGTTGGCGTTGCGCCAGGGCTTGTTCACCGCGAGCCAGTACGCGCCGTACGCGCCGCCGGCCAGCACGATGAGGCCCACCGCGCCAAAGCCTCCCAACTTCAGATTCCGCTGCTTCTTCTGGACGGCGATCTGGGTGGTGGTGTCCTTGTCGATCTGGACTTTGACCTGGGCCTTCTTCGCGTGGACCTTGAAGAAGTCGATGGTCTCGATGGGCACGAAGTCGTCGCTGCCCTCGCGCGCCACGAACGTGCGGCCGGTGATCTCGCCCTTGTAGAGCTTGTCGACGAGCACCTTGGCCGGGACGGGCCCAAGCAGCATGTCGTCCTGCTTGAAGAGCCAATCGCCGCCTGAGGTACCGACGTCGACGCCCAACTGGCTTGGCGCTGCCGCCATCCGCACCTCGTGACCCCGCGAGACGTCGACGATTCTACCCAACCGATCGTTACCGACAAGGCGGGCGGGCGCCGGTCTGGACGTGTAGTGTCCCGCCCCCGTGGCCCGCCCCCCCAAGCGCCGCTTCGCGCTGCTCCTCGCCTACGAGGGTACCCGCTTCGCCGGCTGGCAGATGCAGCCCGGCGCCCGGACCGTCCAGGAGACCGTGGGCGACGCGCTGGTGGCGGTGGGCATTACGCCCCGCGTCGAAGGCGCCAGCCGCACCGATCGCGGCGTCCACGCGCGAGCGATGGTGGTGAGCATCACCGCGCGCATCCCGCATGGGCCGGAGTGGCTCCGCGACGAGCTGCGAAAGCACCTGCCGGACGACGTCCGCCTGCGCGCCGTGGCCGGGGCCCGCGACGACTTCCACGCCCAGTTCTCCTCGGTGGGCAAGCGCTACCGCTATCGATTGTGGCTCGCGCGCGAGCCGGGCGGGTCGCGCTTCGCCTGGCGGCTTCCGGACGCCGAGCATCCCCAAGCGACGGTCGAGGGATTCTCGCTCCGCGCGCTGCAGTCGGCGCTCGCGGCGATGGTGGGCAAGCGCAGCTTCGCGGGCGCCATGCACGGCACCGCGAGGGAAGGGCTGAGCGATCTCGTGGAGGCGCGGCTGGTGCGTCAGGTGGACTCACCGCGCGGGCGCGAGCTCACGCTGGCCTTCACGGCCGATCGCTTCGGCAAGTACATGGTGCGCACGCTGGTGGGCATCGCGGCGCGCGCGGCATGGGGCGAGCTCGATCCGGCTTCGCTCGGCCGCCAGCTCGATTCGGAAGTGCGCCTCAACCAGCTCGTGGCGCCGCCGCAGGGGCTTCTGCTCTCCAAGGTCTTCTACCGCGACGGGGAAGACCCTTTTCCGTGGCTGCAACGCTAGAGGCGACAGCGTGGCCCAGGCTCGACCCGGACCCGGTCCTGCTAAATCGCCTCTGGGTCGTACTTCGCCAACAGGTCCGCGATGGCCTCGCGGAGGTACTCGCTCTGCCGCACGCGGGTGCGCCGCGACAGGTCCTTCAGCTGCTCCAAACGGGGCTTGGGAATCCGGAACACCAACGAAGTGAGCCGCATCCGATCCATACGACCTCCGCGCGATTGCGCATGAACACCCACATGGTCGTACCTGGAGCTACAGCCGTCAAAAAAAGCGTCGAAACGCGTCGCGCGCTATTCGAGCACGTAGGTGCGGAGCTGCACGCCGCCCGAGCCGCCATAGCCCACGCGGATGCCCTGGCTCACCTCCACGCTCAGCTCCGCCTGCGCGAACACGCCCACGAGCGCGGAGAGCTCGTACATCACGCCGAACTGCGCCCAGGGGCCAACGGCGTAGCGGGGCGTCGAGTCGCCCTTGATGCCGCCCTGGAAATAGGTCTTGAGCTCGTCGCGGCCGAAGTACTTGCGATAGGCGACGCCCACCGCCGCGCCCGCGTCGCTGCGGCTGTGCAGGTAGCGCCCGAGGACTACCAGCTCGTTTCCCTCGAAGCCGAGGCCGAGCGTGAGCTCCAGGCCGAGCGTCAGCCGCGCGGCGTCGAAGCCCTGGACGTTGTTCGCCGCGACGAAGAGGAAGTCCGCGCGCTCGCCGCCAATCTCCGGCGAGATTCCGAGGGCGCCACGGTGGTCGAGCCGAGGCGGGAAGTCTGCGCGCGCAGCGGTCGGCGCGAGCACGAGCACGGCGACCAGGGCGACGAGGCTGCGCACGCGCGACATCCTGCACCAGTGTGCGCGCGTCGTCTCGGAATTCGAAGTCAGCCGCGCGTGCTAGCGCCGACGACGACCGAGCAGCGTCAGCGCGAGCGCCACCAGCCCGAGCAGCGAGGTGCCGCCCGCCGCCGTGCCGCAGCCGTAGCAAGGCGTGCCGCCCTCGCAGTTGGCCTTGTGCGCAGGCTGCGTGGTGCCACCCGCCGGCGGGACGATGCCCGAGGTCGCCACGGTCTCCGCGCCACGCCAGGTCGACGCGCCCACGTTGCCCGCCTCGTCCATCACCTCGACGGTGAGCTTGCCCGCCTCGGTGATGGCCTGCGCGTCGATCGGCCGCGCCATGCCCCAGCTGCTCGGCGCGTCGTTGCCGACGGTGTAGCGGTACTGGAGCGCCTGCGGACCGGTCACGTTGTCGAGCGCCGCGACGCTGAACTGGCCCGAGCCATCGCGCGTGAGGTGCACGGCCGGCGCCTCCCAGTCGACCAGGAAGTCGAGCCGCACGGGCTGCGGATCCGCGATGCCCTTGCCGTGCGCAGGACGCCCGCGCACGTCGATGACGTGGTGGCCCTCGATGAGCAGCCGCGGATCGGTGGCCACGAGCTGCGGCCCGGGCTTGAACGTCGTCCAGAGGCCCTCGTCGATCCGGTAGTCGTACTCCACGTCGCCCTCGAAGCCCGTGGCGCCCACGGCGATCGTCGCCGACGGCCAGGGCAGCTTCTGGCCCGCGGGCGGATGCAGCTGCGCCGCGCTGGGGATGAAGGTCTGCACGATCTGCGCGCGCGTGTGCACCGACGCGGCGTCGCACTGGCCCGCGAGCTCGAGGTTTCCGTACAGGCCGAGGTCGTCGAAGCTGGTGCCCCCGCGGTTGCCGATGCCCTGCAGCCCGTCGATGTGCACCGCGAACCCGGACACGCTTGGCACGGCGATCGGCTTGAGCGCAGAAGCGAGCGCCGGCTGCGCCAGGCCAATCACCGCCGGGATCAGGCCCTGCAGCACCGAGGGATCCTCGGCCAGGAGCTCCGAGCCCGAGGGCGCGTGGGTCACGGTGATGAGGTTGTGCAGGTCGCCGAGCGCCGGCGTGATGCCCTGGGGGCAGCCGTCGACGATGAGCGACATCGGCAGCTGGATATCGAGCGTGAGCGTGAAGAGCCGGCTCCAGCGGTCCTCGATGAGCGCGTAGATGTCGATGTCCACGTCGTGCAGCGTGACCGTGAGCAGCGGGTCGATCGGCATGTTCGTGGTGGGGTCGTAGGTGCCCTCGCCAATGTCGATGGTCGGAGCCTGCAGCGGCCGCAGCGCGACCATCATCGGCGCGTCCTGCGTCGCCGAGCCCGCAAGCAAGCCGAGGCTGGGCAAGAACGTCTTGAACAGGCCCGTGTTCAAGAGATCAATCTGCTGGCCGGAGATGGCGATGCAGAGCGCGCCCGAGCGGTGCGCCGAGTACAGCGCCTCGTTCAGGAAGTAATCCGACACGCCCAGGCCAAGCTGGTAGCCGCCGTCGGGCTCCGTGGCCTCGAAGTTGGGGACCGGCGGCGCCGTGCCGCTTGGTGGCGCCAGATCCGGCACGCACGGGGCCACCGCGTTCGCCTCGCCGCCGGTAAAGCTCTCCGCACCGCCGATGAGTCCGAGCGTCAGGCCCGCATTGGGAGCGGTGGCGTCGGCCGAGTCCACGTTGCCGCCGGCGACGGCGGAGATGGCCAGCTCCGAGTCGGCCGGCACGCCGTAGTTTCCGAGCAGCGCGCCCGGCGAGATGATGCCCTCGAGGCCCGCCATGAGCGGCAGGCACTGGCCGCTGATCTGACACGTGCCGCTCTGGCAGGTCGAGTCCTGGCCGCCGTTCTGGCCGTCGGGGCACACCGCCTGGCCCGCGGCGCCGCACTTGCGGCAGGTCTGGGCGGCCACGAGGCTCTGCACCTGCGCGTCGATCGTCGACTGCAGCTGCTGGATGATGAAGTTCAGCAGGAACGAGAGGTCCTGCGTGGCGAAGTTGGCGATGGAGAAGGTGATGTCGCCGCAGCAGTTGTCGCCGCCCAGCGACAGGTCGCTGACGTCGAGGTTGCCCAGGCCCTGGATGCTGTCGACGGAGAACGAGAGCACCGGGTGCGTGGGATCGGTGCGCGGATCGAGCGTGAGGTTCAGGTTCACGGTGAGCGGCAGCGGGTTGCTGCTGCTGTCGAAGTTGATGTGACCTTCCATGAAGCTGTCGCCGAGGAAGCAAACGTCGCAGACGGTCTCGTCCTGGGTGCGCACCGGGATGGTGCCGGTCTGCACCGTGACCGTGGCCGCCAGGGTGACGACGCCTTCGCTGCCCGGGTTGCCCGAGGTCTGCGGCTCGATGCCGAAGTCGAGGATGTGCGCCTGCACGTCGCAGGGCGCGGGGTTGCTCGCGCACTGGTCGAAGTTGCGATCGCACAGCCAGGTGGTGCCCAGCACCGGCAGGCTCGTCGACTGGCACGCCACGGGGATGTGGATCGTCGTGTCGGTCTGGTTGAGCGCCGTCTCGAGCAGCTGCTGCCAGTTGGTGTTCAGGTAGTCGAAGCCCGCTTGCGAGATCTTCACGTCGACCGAGTTATTGGTCTTCGGGCCTTCGTAGTTCGCAATGGTGCCGTTGGGGCCAGGGATCGGCGACATGCAGCTGCCGCACGAGAGTCCGCCGCCTCCGCCCGAGCATGCGCCGAGCGTGAGATAGAGCAGGACCAGCATCCGCGTGTGCCGAACGCGGAACGAGCTCATGTGTGCCTCCCCGGGTGGACGCCGGCCGACCAAGCGGTCACCCTAGTGTTTCCAGGGGTCTGCGGTCACTGCGCAGCGCGTCACGAACTTCAGTTTTCCGCGGGCTTGGCGATCCCGGCGGCTTCGTTGAGGCGGCCGCTGCGAAAAGGCTCGAGATCCACGGTGACGAACTTGAAGCCGCGCTTCGCCAGCGCCTGCTGCGCGGCCGCGCGCACGTCGGGATCGAGCATCTTCGGGAGCTCTTCGGCGGACAGCTCGATGCGCGCGATGTCGCCGTGGTAGCGCACGCGGAAGTCGCGCAGCCCGAGGGCGCGCAGATCTTTTTCCGACGAGCCAATCTGCGTGAGCCGCTCCACGGTCACGCTCGTGCCGTACGGCAAGCGCGAGGCGAGGCAGGGCGTCTGCGGCTTGTCCCAGGTCGGCAAACCCAGCAGCAGCGAGTGCGCGCGGACTTCGGCCTTCGTGAGCCCGGCCGCCGCGAGCGGGCTCTTCACGCGGTGCTCTTCGGCGGCGCGGTGACCGGGGCGATAGTCCTTCTTGTCGTCGGCGTTGAAGCCGTCGACGACGGCCGCGAGCTTCAGCTCCGCCTGCTTCGCGTCGCAGATCGAGTACAGCTCGCTCTTGCAGAAGTAGCAGCGGTTGGTCGGGTTCGCGGCGTAGGCCGGATTGTTGAGCTCGTTCGAGTCGACCACCACGTGCTTCGCGCCGATCTTCTTCGCGAGCGCTTCCGCCTCGGCGCGCTCGTCGGGCGCGACCGACGGAGAGATGGCAGTCAGCGCGATCGCCCTGTCGCCAAGCTCCTCGACCGCGACCTTGAGGACCAGCGTCGAGTCCACGCCGCCCGAGAACGCGACGAGCACCGATCCGAGCTCGCGCAGCTGCGCGCGCATGGCGGCGAGCTTGGGCGCGCTCGACGCAGCGAGCGCTCGGGCATCAGCCTCGTTCATGGACGGACAGACCTCGTGCGTGCGGTTCGAGACTAACCCGCGCGCTGAGCTAGCGCTTCAAGACGCGACCGATGAAGCCCAGCAGGCGCTTCACTTGGCCTTTTTTTTAGCGGCCTTCACGGTCTTCGCGGCGCGAGCAGCCGGACGGGCCTTGCTGCCGCTCTTGTCAGGGCGGCGCGCGGCGGGCGCGGCCTTGGCCTTGGCCTCGGGCTTCGCGGCCGGCTTGGCGGCGGCGGGCGCGGGCTTCGGCGTGGTGCCGGTGCGGATGTCGGCGGGCTTGGCGCCCTTGGTCTTCTTGCCGGGCTTGCCGCGCTTCATCGACTTGCCCGCGAGGAGGTGCACCTCTTCGCCGCGCAGGTAGCCGAGGTCGAGCAGGCTCTGGAAGATGCGGTCGGCGGCCTCGGCGACGGCCTCGGAGTCGGTGCGGACCACGACCTCGGGGTTCGAGGGCGGCTCGTACGGATCGGTGATGCCCACGAAGTTCGGGATCTCGCCGGTCATGGCCTTCTTGTACCGGCCGGTGGTGTCGCGGCTGATGAGCACCTCGACCGGGCAGTCGACGAAGACCTCCACAAAGCGGCCGATCTCGCGGCGAAGCTGGTCGCGCGCATCGCGGTACGGCGAAAGCGCCGGGACGATGGCCACGCCCTGGGCGCGGGTGATGCCGCGCGCCGTGTAGCCGAGGCGCTTCACGAGCAGGTTGCGCTCTTCCTTGGTCTCGCCGAGGCCCTTGGCGAACAGCTCCGCCGTCTCGTTGCCCTCGAGGACTTCAACCGGTCGGCCCAAGGCGTTGAAGCGACCCGCGAGGTACTTGGCCAGCGTGGTCTTGCCCGCGCCGTTCATGCCGGTGAGCCACACGGTGAAACCGGTCGAAGAGGTGGTCATATGTCCAAGCTCCAAATGCAAAAAGCGGCTTGATTCCGCCCAACTACGCCCCCGGAAGGCCCGCGCCGCGCCGGGAATCCCCAACTGGGGAGTGTCCCGGAACCTTCCGTTGCCGGGCCGGTGCTTTACCGGCCAAGCGCCCGAAAAAAGGGCACACTCGTACCACGTTTTGCAAAGTTGAGCAAATGAAGGACGACTTTCGCTCAGCCTGGGTGGCTGGTTGCTCGGGACTGGTGGCTGGCAGGCATCGGGACGCTCGCCTCCGCGAAGTCCGCGCCAGTCCAGGTGAAAAGCCGCAGCTCGACGGTCTTTGTCCGAACCGAGAGAACGAGGTGGCGCACGTTCGGTAACACGGGTTCGCCATCGGCCAGTGCGAGGGTGCGATCCGCTTTTGAAAAATGAGCGTCGGCGTCGACGTGCGAGTGGAAGACGCAGACCACCGGCTCCGGACCCGAGAAGACTCGCAGCAGCTCTTTCGGCTCCAGAACGAAGTTCGTCCGCGGCGTCGGCGCGACATTGGCGATCGGCCGGGCGCTCACTCGCCCGGACGCTTCGCGCACGAACACACCGCAGCCTTCCCGCGGATATTCGGCCTCGCAGTGGGCCATCGCGGCCAACAGCGCCTCGGGCGGAAACGTCATCGGTGCGTGCAAGCGGGCAGGGCGACGTGCTCGAGCTTGGCGCCGACGATCTTCCACGCGCGCTCGACGGAACCCATTTCCAGAATCAGCCGCAGCGCTTCACTCGCCGCCAGCGACGCCGCGATTGAGCCCGACTCGAGCGGAAGTGGCCCGGAAGGCGTCCCGCGACACGACGCGCACGTCGCGCACACGAGCAGCACTTGTGAACCTTCCGCGCGGACCGTCACGCCGCGCTCGCCAATGCGAAGCTCGAGTCCTGGACCCGAGTGCGCGTCGACGCGCGCGCCCGCGGCGCTCAAGTAGTCGCCGGCGAGCTCCACGAACTGCCGCTCGCCGCGCACGTGCACTTCGGCCGCGAGCAGCTTCTCCTGGCCCACGCCGCCGACCTCGGGCAGCAGGATGTGCCGCGCGTACCGCTGAATCTGGGCTTCGGAGAGCGGCATCTAGCGCTTCTCCACGCGCACGCGGTGGCGCTCGGAATCCAGCGCGACGATCTCGCGCACCTGGTGGCCGTCTTCTTTCAACGAGCGGGGCACGTTGCGCAACGGCTCGTCGCCACGAAGGACGACGTCGAGCACCGTTCCCTTGGCGAGCGTCTCGAGCCGGAGCTTGGTTCGCACGTAGGTCATCGGGCAGCGCTCGGCGGTGATGTCGATGGCGAGCGGCGCGCACGTCGGACAATCCGCGCGCGGCGCCAGCTCGAGCTCGCGCGCTCGACCCGACTTCAAATCCACCGTCCGCAGCGTCGACGCCACGCGCTCACCGCGAAGAAGCTCGAGCGTCACCGCGGCCTGCATCGCGCCGAGCACGCCCACCACCGCGCCGAGCACGCCCGCTTGCGCGCAGCTCGGAATCTCGTCGGCGGGCGGCTCCTGCTCGAAGAGACAGCGCACGCACGCGCCGCCTCGAAGAACGGGCAAGAGCTGCCCCTGAAAGCGCAGCGCGCCCGCGTGCACGAGCGGAATCGCGAGCCGCATGGCGACGTCGGAGCAGAGGAACTTGGTCTCGAAGTTGTCCGAGCCGTCGAGGATGACGTCGTGGCCCGCGAAGAGCGCGGCGGCGTTCTCGGCTTCCACGCGGACGACGCGCGCGTCGATGGCGCACTCGGGCGCCTCGCGAAGGAGCTGCTCGCGCGCGACCTCGGCTTTCGGGCGGCCCACGTCGGCGTCGCGAAAGAGGATCTGGCGCTGGAGATTGGTGATGTCGACGTCATCGTCGTCGACGAGCGTCAGCGCGCCCACGCCCGCGCGCGCGAGCACGAGCGCGGCCGGCGAGCCCAGCCCGCCCATGCCGATGATGAGCGCACGCTTGTGGCGAAGGAGTTCCAAGCGGGGAATGAGTGCGCGGGAGGGCGCGGGAAGTCAATGCTTGGCGGGCGGGTCGGCGTACTTCGCGTTCGGCGCGGCCGACTGCAAACTCAAACGAAGAAGCGGGCCGGGAACGAATGTTCCCGACCCGCCCGCACTTCCGACTTCACAGCAATCACAGCGCCGCGCTTCACGCGTGGGCCACCGCCTGCGGCCCCGTCGCCCCGTTGACCTGCACCACCGCGGGCGCCGCCACCGCGCCGGTGCTCGGCGCAGTCCCGTTCACGCTCGGCGGCGTGGGCGCGGGCTTCGACGGCTCGGTCGAGCTCGACTTCTTGGAGTTGCGCTTCAGCTTGGTGCGCGCCGTGTGGCCCTTCGGCGTGTTGAGGGTGATGTATTTCACGCAGGCCAGCTCGTACTCGCGCATGTTGAGCCGCGCCACGTTGGCCTGGTCCTCGAGCGCGCTCAGGTTCGCGTCGCTGCCCTTCACGTTGTCCGACTCCGCGCGCACCAGGGCCACGACCGTCTGCAGCTCGTGCGCCATCCGCTTCGCGCGCTCATCGTGGCCCTGAAGCACCTCGATGATCATGCTCGCAAACCCGAGCGGATCACTCTGCTCGAGCTTGCTCCGGACGGGGATCAGCTCCGAGAGCTTCGGCTCGACGAACCCGAGCAGCGCCCGGAACCCATCGATGACGCTGATGAGCATCTTGTTCATCGCCGCCACCCGAGCCTTGCTCTCGCGCTGCGCCTTGGCCTTCACCACCTGCTGAACCAGGTGCTGCCAGGTTGCGACCAACGCCGACAGCTTGTCGCGCTGCTGGATGGCCTCGGGCGTGCCGATCTCGTCCAGGCCGGCCAACACCTTGCCGGCGCGTCCGAGATCGGCGCTGGAGTCCTGCTGCTGCACCTCGACATTCACCTTCGATGCGTCGTTCTTCATTGTGTGCTCCTTTGTGTCGCCGGCTCATGCCGACGATGGGGAGCTGAAGAGCAGGGCGTGTGCCGCGAGTGAACCGCGCGAAATCGCGTGATCGGGCGTGGACGCCGCGGCCCGTTTCGGTCAGGCGCTGCCCGATTCGGGCCGCGGAGCACATCCGCATCGAGATCGCGCGCTCCATAAAGCTTACGAGCGGGTTCGAGCGTCGCGTAAGGTTTATTTGGCGGTCGAGGCCCTCGAATGAGCTTTACGGGCGCGTTCGAGCGCCGCGTAAGGCTCATTTGGCGGTCGAGGCGCTCGAATGAGCTTCACGGGCGCGTTCGAGCGTCGCGTAAGGTTTATTTGGCGGTCGAGGCGCTCGAATGAGCTTCACGGGCGCGTTCGAGCGTCGCGTCAGGCTTATTTGGCGGTCGAGGCGCTCGAACAAGCTTTACGGGCGGGTTCGAGCGCCGCGTCAGTCTTCCGTGGCCGCGGCGAGCTTCTTGAGGAGCGCCCTCAGCCCGTCGGCATCGAGCGCACGGAGCTGTTCGGCATTCGGATAGCCCTTGGTGGCGTTGCGGCCGATGCCCAGCAGTTCCGAGGCCGCCGTTCTGTCGCCGTCGGTCCGGAGGATCGCCGCGCAGATGGTGTAGGCCTTCACCTCGGCCATGGTCAGCGTGTCGAGCCCCTCCAAGCGGTTTGGCGCCAGCCGCAGCAGCGGCCGGAGATCCAGGTCGTCCAGCTCGATGTCTTCGGCCTGGACGAGGCTGCGTCCCTTGAGCTTGGCCACTGCCAGCTCGAGCGCGTTCCGGAGCTCGCGCACGTTGCCCGACCAGGGGTGGGCACGGAGCTTCTGTTCGGCCAGGGCGCTCAGCTTCACCTCGCGGCCACCGGCGAACTCGCGGATGAACCGTTGCGCCAGCAAGGGCAGGTCGTCGAGGCGGTCCACCAGCGCGGGCAGCTCGATCCGGGAGCTCCCGAGCCGGTGGTAGAAGTCGTGGGCGAAGCGCCCGTCGCGGACGAGCTGGCGCAGGTCCTTGTTGGAGGCCGCGACCAGCCTCACGTCCACGTGGACGATGTCCTCGCCGCCGAGCTTCTGGAACTCGCCTTGCTCGACGGCGCGCAGGAGCTTGGCCTGGATGCTGAGCGGCATGTCGCCGATCTCGTCGAGGAAGAGCGTGCCGCCGTCGGCTTGCTCGAAGGAGCCCTTGCGGTCCTTCACCGCGCCGGTGAACGCGCCTTTCACGTGGCCGAAGAGCTGCGACTCCATCATCGATTCGCTGAGCCCGGCGCAGTTCACGACGATGAAGGGCCTGTTGCGCCGGAGCGAGCGCGCGTGGACAGCCCGGGCCATGCCCTCCTTGCCGGTGCCCGTCTCGCCGAAGAACACCACCGGCATGTTGAAGGGCGCGCGGGCATCGATGGCCGCGAAGACGGCCTTCATTGAATCCGTTTGGCCGGTGATGCCGCAGAAGTCGCCGGCGTCGGTCGCTGAGCCCTGGGTCAGCTCGAGGCGCAGCTCGGTCTCGCCGGCTCGAAGCGAGAGCCCACCGGGGCTCAAGATGGTTTCCGTAATGCGCGAGCCGTCGTCGTTGGAGCCGGGGATCATCAAGAACGTCCCGTTGCTCGATTGCAGATCGACGACGCGCGCACCGTGTGGCACGCGTTGAAGCTTGAGGTGCCGCGACGAGATCCACTTGTCGCTGGTAATGCGGATGTCGCAGTCGTCGCCCTTGCCGACGATGAGCACCTCGACGTCAAAGTCGCGGGCTTGGCGCTCGCGGCCGAGCACGAGCACGCGGAGCTTGGCGTCTTTGGCGAGCGGGATGCGCTCTTTGATGTCGGTGCCGCCCGGGTTTCCAGTTGGCATGTGGCCCCCTGGAAAGAAAATCCCAGCCTCTCGCAGGTGATGTCCCGCGGGCAGATGGGGCGTCCGCCGAGTCCCGCAAACACGAAGCCCCGCCTTTCGGCGGGGCTCCGGGGTTCAACAAATGCTCGACCGAATTACTCGGTGATGCAGGCCACGTTGCTCTCGACGTTGGTCGAGGTCACGATCACCACGCCCACGATGCCGGTGTTGTCCGAGCACTCCATGAACGAGAACGTGCCGGACGGGTCAATGTTGACGTCGTAGTAGGTGTTGTAGGTGCTGCCGTTGTGCGAGGTGTTGCCGCTCGAGTCAACGCCCACCACGGCGTTGTACACGGCCACCGGACCGCCCGTGCCCGTGAAGTGGCCGGTCGGGGTGTTGTTGGTCGGGTCGTACCAGAAGCCCGAGAACGTATCGACCGTGCCCGTGCTGCAGTTGCCCGCGGGGTCAGCGATGCTGCCCTTCGTGAGGCCCCAGATCGTGGGTGCGCTGTTCGCATCCCAGTTGGTCGACACGGCGCAGTTGGCGAGCGAGGTGTCCGGGTTGGCGATGATGCGGCAGATGTTGCCGACCGTGTTCACGTCAGCGCCCGGGTAGCAGGCCTGACCGGCGGGGCAAACGTCCTGGGTGTTCAGCGTGGTGCAGGCAGTGCCGGCCTGGCAGGTGTTGGTGGTCGGGTCGCAGAAGTTGCCCGCGGTGCAGAGGTTGCTCGGGCCGCACGCCACGGGGCCGGCATCGGTGCCCGCGTCGGTGCCGCCGCTGATCACGCACTGGCCGGTGGCGGTGTCGCACTTGCGCGTCTGGGCGTAGCCGCTGCAGTTCGCGTCGCTGGTGCAGCTCTGCTGGCACGCCTGGTCGACCTTGTTGCACACGAAGCCGGTGCCGCAGATGGCGTCGGTGGAGCACTGGCACACCGAGCCCGAGGCCGTGCCGGGGGCGGGGAGCGCCGCGCAGGTCTTCTCGGTGGTGGGGCAGTCGCTGCCCTGGCTGCACTTGGTCATGCAGATACCGGCGAAGGTATTACACAGATCACCGGTGGCGCAGTCGGTGTCAGAGTGGCACACGGTCGAGCCGCCGTCGGTGCCGCCGCTGCCGCTGCAGCCCTGGATGTACATGCCTGCAGCGAACCCCGCCATCGCGAGGCCCAGAAGATAAACCTTCTTCATTTTGGAACTCCCTCCGTAAATGGCCGAGTGGCCTCGCTCCCTGCGAGGTTCGGCCGAGATTTTTCCGCTAGAACGGCCGCAGTCCTAGCAGCCGGCCCGGTTGATCGTCAACGAAAACCACGGCGTTCCCGTCACACGAACTCTGTCGACTTCAGCAATCGGCGCGCCAATGACAACGAGCGCCAAGTCCGCGCAGACCCGAGCGCTGCGGCCGAGCGCGCTGCGTCGGCGAGACCCGATCGCGACATCGGTGTCGCGGCGCAGGATGCGAGACCAAGCGTGCAAAATGCGACGCGCCCGGTGCCCCAGCTTGGGGACCACCGGGCGCGAGGTGCTGCGGGCTGCTGACTAGAACTTGAAGGGGAAGTCGATCGGCATGGGGTTGCCGCTGAACTGGGGGAACTTCCAGCTCTTGATGATGCCGCTCATGCAGGAGCCCATGGGCGAGCCCTTGAACTCGTCGCTGGCCACGGCCACGCCGCTCACGCCGCCGTTCTTCTGAATCATCCAGTGCATCTTCACGACGCCGGAGGCATCCGGGTCCTTGGCCTTCTGCTTCTGGATGCAGCCGACGATCTGCGCCTTGTGGCCGGCGACCACGCCCATGATGTCGCCCTGGCCGAGCTGCTCGGGCAGGTTGCTCACCGCGGGCGGGATGTAGACGTCGCTGCCCTTCGCCTTGGCAGGCTTGGCGGGCTTCTCCTCGCCACCACCCCCGCCGCCGAGGAGCTTGTCGAAGTCGGACTCGGTCTTGGACTTCCCGGCGCCGCCGAGCAGATCGTCGTCGCCCCCAGCAGGCGCTGCCACCTGGCTCTTCTTCGGAGGCGCGCCGATCACTTCGCCGCCACCCTCGGGCGCTTCTTCCTTGCCCGCGTGCCTGCCGCCCTTGGCGTTGTGGGTCTCGGCCCACTTGCGCATCTTCTCGAGTTGCTCCGCCGACGGACCTGCCTTCTCGGTCTTCTCGGTCTTCTCGGCCTTGGGCGGGTTGGTCGCGGCGACTGCCGTCGGTGCGGGCGCGGGAGCAGGAGCGGGGGCCGGCGCGGGAGCCGGAGCAGGCGTGGGCTGCGTGGCGATGGGCGCCGGTGTGGGCTGCGTGTGCTGAACCGGCGCGGGAACGGCCGCGGGCTGCGCCGCGACTGGGGCCGGCTGCTGGTTCGTGGCGACGACCGTCTGCGGCTGCTGCTGCACCGGTTGCGGCCGACTCGAGACGAGGTACGTGATGCCAATCGCGGTCAGGCAGACCACCAGGACGCCCGCGCCCGCGACGATGTACTTGGTGTTGTTGTTCGCCGGCGCCGGCGGAACGTACGCGGCAGGAGCCGGGTACACCGGCATCTGCATCTCGGGCTGCGACGGATACGCGGACGCGACCGGCTGCGGCCGGCGGATCATCTGCGGCTGCTCGGGCTCGGGCAGGCGCGCAGCGACCGGGGCCGGCGCGGGAGCTTCGGACGCCGCTGCAGGCGCCGCGGGCAGCGAGGGCTGCGACTCGGCCGGCGGAGCAGGGACGTCGAAGCCGGAGAGCGCCGGCTTGATGCCCGTGGTCTCGCCCACGCCGACGGGCTCTGCGCGCGCCGCCTTCACCGGCGGCTTCGAGAGCGCCTCCATCTCGTCGGCGACCAGCGAGGCCAGCGCGCTCGCGGCCGCCGGCTTCCAATCGACCTCGTCCGGATCCGGGACCGCGGCGGGCGCGGCAGCGACCGCTGCAGGCATCTGCATGCCGCTGGCGGTTGCGCCTGCAGGCGGCTGCGCCTCGACCGGCTTCTCCACGGCCTTGCGCGGCGTGGGGATCGGCGTGAGCACCTTCACCAGGTCGGAGACGGTGGAGAGCGGCTTCCAGTCGCCGTAGCCGTTGCGCCACACGAGCGAGTCGCTGGTCACGCGGCCCGCTTCCCAGTGGCCCTTGAGCGTGTCGAGCGACATGGGTCCGGTCTGCTCTTCGTTGATCGCGGCGTACCAATCGCTCTGCGGAATGCCGTTGGTGCCGTTCGTTCCGTTCGCGCCGTTGCTGTGGCCGTTGGCCTCGTTGCGAGCGCTGTTCTTTTCGTTCTCGAGGAAGGCCTGCGCCTTCAAACCCTCGGGAATGTCGCCGACGTTGGTGCGCTCCTCGCTCGGATCGGGCGCGCTCGCGGCTGCCATGCCGGCCATCGCCTTGAGATCCACGACGCGCGTGGACTCGTGGTCCGTGTCGCCGCTCGCGCCGGACGCCGCCATGGGCATCTCGGTCTGCGTCGACGTCTGGTCGGTGGTGTCGACCCGCTTCTGCGGCCCGCTCGACAAGACGGAGTCAAAGGCCTGGCCGATCTCGTCCATATCGAGACCGCCGAAGGGCGCGCCGTCGCCGGGGTTGGTGGCGTTGGCGAGCGGGTTCTGCATCACCATGGTGGGGTCGGGTTCCACGACCTTCTTCACCACGATGATGTTGCTGCACTTCTTGCAGCGGACCTTCACGCCGTTCGCGCCGACCTTGTCGTCGCTGATCATGTACTGGGCGTGGCAGGAGTCGCAGACGAATTTCATCGTGGGGCTCAATGCGCCGATCGCTGAAGTCGCGGCGCGAACAGGGAAAAGTCCCAGGTTAGCCCATGCTAGGCCGCACCCCGGGCGAGATCAAGGAACCGGCTTTGTGGGCGGCCCCGTTTCGTAGCTCCGTTGCAGGTCACGAGCGCCTCGGGTAGATGGGCGCTCCCTTTGAGAACGGCAAGGAGCGCGCACATGTCCGCGGAAACGCAGGTCCCTTCGACGTTGGCGGTGGTGGGTGCAGGCCAGATGGGCGGCGGCATCGCCCAGGTCGCCGCGATGGCGGGCCTGAAGGTCACCCTGGTCGATTCGTTCCCGGGTGCGCTCGAGAAGGGGCTCGGGAAGATCAACGAGAGCCTCCAGAAGCTGGCCAAGAAGGGCACCCTCAAGGAGGCGCCGGAGGCCGTCTTCGCCCGCATTTCGGGCACACCGTTGATCGAGAACGCTCATGGCGTCGAGTTTGCCGTCGAGGCTGTGAATGAGAACGAGCAACTCAAGAAAGAGATCTTCAAGAAGCTCGATCAGCACGTGAAGCCGGGCGGCGTGATCGCCTCGAACACCTCGAGCATCCCCATCACGCGCCTCGCCGCGAGCACCAGCCGGCCCGAGCTCGTCATCGGCATGCACTTCATGAACCCGGTGCCGATCATGCAGCTCGTGGAGATCATCCGCGCCATCCAGACCAGCGACGCCGCCTACGCGCAGACCAAGGCGCTCGCCGAGAAGATGGGCAAGACCACCGTCGTCGCGAAGGACATGCCCGGCTTCATCGTGAACCGCATCCTCATTCCGATGCTCAATGAGGCCTGCTTCGCGCTCCACGAGGGCCTGGGCACCGTCGAGGACATCGACACCGCCATGAAGCTCGGCACCAACCAGCCCATGGGCCCGCTCACCCTCGCGGACTTCATCGGCCTCGATACCGTGCTTGCGATTGCGGAAGTCCTGCACAACGGACTCGGGGAGTCGAAGTACCGGCCCAGCCCGCTGCTGCGGCAGTACGTCGACGCGGGATGGCTCGGACGGAAGAGCGGCCGCGGGTTTTATGAGTACTAGCTTTCCCCGTTCGCGAAACCCCATCCCCCCGACCCCTTCCCCGTCTCACGCGGGGAAGGGGAGTCTGAGCGCGACTCACCACTTGACCCCTCCTCCCCGCGTAAGACGGGGAGGAGGTCGGGAGGTGGGGCGTCGCGCGAAAAGGAGAGTCCCCAATGGCCTACGAAAATCTCCGCGTTGAAGAGCAGGACGGCATCGTCGTCGCCACGTTCATTCGCGAGAAAGCGCTGAACGCGCTCAACGCCGCGACGATTCGCGAGCTCGGCGAGATCATCGAGAGCGTCCGCAAGAGCTCCACCGCGCGCGCGCTCATCCTCACCGGCGCAGGCGAGAAGGCCTTCGTCGCCGGCGCCGACATCTCCGAGATGAAGGACCTGGGCGAGGCGGCCGCACGCGCGTTCGCCGAGTCGGGTCAGAAGACCTTCGCGCAGCTCGAGTCGCTCTCCGTGCCGACGATCGCCGCGGTGAACGGCTTCGCCCTCGGCGGCGGCTGCGAGCTCGCCATGGCCTGCGACCTCATCTACGCCGCTCCGAAAGCGCGCTTCGGCCAGCCCGAGGTGAACCTGGGCATCATCCCCGGCTTCGGCGGGACGCAGCGCCTCACGCGCCGCGTGGGAATCATGCGCGCCAAGGAGCTCATCTTCACAGCGGACATGGTCGACGCCGCCAAGGCCAAGGAGATTGGCCTCGTGCTGGAGGTCGTCGACGCCGACAAGCTCCTCGAGCACTGCAAGTCGGTCGCGAAGAAGATCGCCAGCAAGGGCAAGCTCGCCATCGCCGAGTCGAAGAAGGCCATCGAGCTCGGCGCCGACATCGAGCTCGCCAAGGCCACCCAGCTCGAGGCCAACGCGTTCGGCGTCCTCTTCAACAGCTTCGATCGCAAGGAGGGCATGACCGCCTTCCTCGAGAAGCGCCCCGCCAAGTTCGAAGGCCGCTGACGGCCGCTTTCACGTTTGTCCGGGCTGGCGCGTTGGGTGGGTCATGTCGACCCAACGCCTCCTCTTCGCGGCCTGCTGCGCGCTCTTCACGCTGAGTGCGTCCACGGCCCTCGTCGGCTGCGGCCAGAGCTGCGGCCCCGGCAACTGCGCCGGCTGCTGCGACGCCAACGGCGCCTGCCAGGGCGCCAGCCCGCAGACCTGCGGCCAGAACGGCGCGGCCTGCGTGACCTGCCTCTCGTTCCAGAGCTGCTTCGAGGGCGCGTGCTTCAGCCCGGGCGGCAGCGGCAACGGCAACTCCTCGGGCGGCAACTCGACGAACGGAACGTCGGCCACGGGCTCGGGCACGACCACCGGGCAGGGCACCGCGACGCAGGGCAGCACCAGCAACGGCACGACCACGACGTCATCCACGACCAGCAATGGCTCGGGCACGACGACCGCCAGCTCGACCACGACGTCGAATACATCGAACACTTCGAGCACGTCGACGAGCACCACGGGCACCAGCGGCAGCAACTCGCCGCCGCAGATCGAGAGCCTCACCGCGAACCCCACCACCATCGGCCCCGGAGGCTCGACGGTGATCTCGGCCATCGTCAGCGATCCCGACGGCCTCTCGGACCTCGCGGGCGGCACGCTCGCGGCCCCGAGCGGCAGCGGCACCTACGGCGCGTTTAGCACGCCGGGCGGCCAGGGCACGTTCACCTTCACGCTGAGCTGGAGCGAGCTGCAGTCGGTGTCCGCGTTCGAGATCCCGGCGGGCGGCAAATCGATCTCGGTGAGCGCCACGTTCTTCGACAACCACGGCCACTCGACCACCCAGACCTTGAACCTCACCGCGGCCTGCTCGCCCAGTGGCGACGCGACGTGCAGCGGCTCGTGCACGGATCTCCAGACTGACCCGAACAACTGCGGCAGCTGCGGCAACGTGGTCGCTTCCGGTGGCAGCTGCGTGAACGGCTCGCCGGGCTGCCCGCACAGCTACGACGTGGTCTGCAACGGCGCCTGCGTGGACGCGAAGTTCGACAGCTCCAACTGCGGCTCTTGCGGCAACGACTGTTCCACCTGGGCCATGAACCACGGCCTCTCCGCGTCGCAGGCCACGTGCGACTACGGCGTGTGCGCGCTCCAGGCCACCGGGGTGATCAACGAGTCGTGTGCCTCGTATTGCGCGAGCCAAGGCACCGGGTTGACCTGCTACCTCGACGCCAAGTGCGAGAACGCCGACGGCTCGTACACGGGCTACGTCAACGCAGGTTGTGCCATCTACAGCGACACCACCACCGGCGGCATCTGCACAGCCCAGGTGGCCCTGAGCTGCAACGATGCGCCGCCCGCGACCGAGCCCTCCTGCAACACCGGCTCGACCGATCCGGGCACGCTCTCGTACGCCGACTGCCTCTGCACGGGCTGACCGCCTCAGTGCGACGTCGTCGGCTGCGCGTCGATGGACACGATCGTCCCGTTCGCGCGCGTCACGTGCACCACCTGGCCGAGCCGCGCGCCCGGGATCGCCTGCCGGTGGATGAACAGCCCGCGATCCATGCAGGCCAGGTGCGCGATGGCCTTGTCGGTGTCGAGGTAGACCACGCGGTACGCCGCCGGATCGCCGCTCGCCAGCTCGCGCTCGGGCAGTTGGTCCAGCGCGGCCCGCGCGCGCTCGCGAAGCGGACCGGCGTCGAGCAGCGTCGCGAACCAATAGCCGACCGCCGCTTGCACCTTCGAGCTCTGGAACACGTGCTGTGACAGGAACGCGAGCTGGAACCACGCTCGCGCGACCGCGTCCTGAAGCTCCGGCCACATCTTCGGCCGGGCAAATTGCGTGGCTGCAATCACCTGCGAGAGCGCCTCGCCCCAGCGCTTCAGCCGTCGGTACGCCTCGGAGAGCGCGACGTGCGCCGCGGCCTTGTCGTGCTCGGGCGTGAGGCGCTCGGTGTTCGCCACGTCCACCGCTTCCTTCATCACCTTCAGCGCCTCGTCGAGCCGCTCCAGCCGCAGGAGCTTGTGGCCCACGCTCATCAAGGTCGAGGCCCAGCGCGGCTTCTGCGCCACGGACACGACCTCCGCCTCCCGCCGCGACGTGGCCAGCGACGCCTCCAGATCGCCCAAATGGTCCTGCACGATGGCGATGCTGTGCAGCGTGTCGGCGACGGCGCCGCTCTTCGGCCCGTGCACCTTGGCGTCGAGCGCGAGCGCGGCCTGGAAGGCGACCAGCGCGTCCGCGTGGCGGCCCTGCTTGTCGCGAAGCACGCCCTCCTGGAAGTGGGTGTGACAGGCGAGCTCGTCGGTGCCCACCGCGCGCGCGATGCGCCAGAGCTCCGCGAGCTGCGGCTCGGCTGCGTCGAAGTCCCGGCGGGTCACCGCGTCCTGAAGCGCGGCCCGCTGCTTCTGCCACTCGGTCACGGCGGGACTTTGCCATCGCTTGTTCGCCAAAACCACGGCCACGGCTCTTGAAGCTTGGGCCGTCGCGGGCTATCTCCGGCGCATGGACATCGAGCTTTCCGACACCCAGCGCGAGATCCAGCGCACCGCCCGCGAGTTCGCCGCAAAGGAGCTCACGCCCAACGCGCGCAAGTGGGACGAGGAACACCACTTCCCCAAGGAGGCCGTGGCGAAGCTCGCCGAGCTCGGCTTCATGGGCATCGCCGTGCCCGAAGAGTGGGGCGGCACCGGCCTCGACAACCTCTGCTACGCCATCGGCATGGAGGAGATCAGCCGCGGCTGCGCCTCCACCGGCGTGACCATGAGCGTGAACAACTCGCTCTACTGCGATCCGGTGATGAAGTACGGCACCGACGCGCAGAAGAAGGATTGGCTCGCGCCGTTCGCCCGCGGCGAGAAGCTGGGCTGCTTCGGCCTCACCGAGCCCGCGTCCGGCTCCGACGCCGCCCACATGCAGACCGTGGGCGTGAAGCAGGGCGACACCTGGGTCATCAACGGCGCCAAGAACTGGATCACCAACGGCCCGTTCGCCGACGCGTGCGTGCTCTTCGTGAACACGGATCCGAGCAAGGGCGCCAAGGGCATCACCGCCTTCATCGTGCCCACCAATACGCCCGGCTTCACCAAGGCGAAGGCCGACCAGAAGCTCGGCATCTGCGCCAGCCCGTCGTGCACCATCTTCTTCGAGGACATGAAGCTCGGCCCCCAGCACGTGCTGGGCAAGGAGAACGAGGGCTTCAAGGTCGCCATGGGCACGCTCGACGGCGGCCGCATCGGCATCGCCGCCCAGGCGCTGGGCATCGCGCGCGCCGCCTATGAAGAAGCGCTCGCGTACGCGAAGGAGCGCAAGAGCTTCGGCAAGGTGATCAGCGAGCACCAGGCCATCCAGTTCATGCTGGCGGACATGGCCACCGAGATCGACGCCGCTCGCTTGCTCATCTGGCAGGCCGCGACCTTGAAGGACAAGGGCGTGCGCCACTCGATGGAGAGCTCGATGGCCAAGCTCTACGCGAGTGAGATGTGCGGCCGGGTGACCACGAAGGCCGTCCAGATTCATGGCGGCTACGGCTACTCGAAGGAGTTCGACGCCGAGCGTCACTTCCGCGACGCGAAGATCACCGAGATCTACGAGGGCACCAGCGAGATCCAGCGCATCGTGATCGCCGGTCAGGTGCTCAAGGACTAGACCATGATCACGCACCTCATCCTCATCGCCGCGCTGGCCCAGGCCGGCGCCACCGAGCTCAACCAGGGCGACGTGGCCCCAAAGGCTGACGGCACCGCGCCGGCGCCCGCCAAGAAGCCCGGCCCCGACGTGAGCAAGATGCCGTTCACGCCCTACTCGATCCAGGAGGTGGTCAAGTTCCACCTGCCCGAGATCCAGAAGTGCTACGACGACGTCGTCCTCGAGATTGGCAAGAACCCGCCCGAGGGCAAGGTGATGGCCGTGTTCTCCGTGGCGTCGACGGGGCTCACCGACAAGGTGAAGATCGACCGCAAGAAGACCACCATCAAGAACCAGCGCATCCAGGACTGCGTCACCGACGCCATCCGCGGCTGGGAGTTCCCCAAGCCCACCGACGGTCGCGAGCACCCCATCGAGTACCCGTTCGAGCTCAAGGTCGCGAAGGAGAAGTAGGTGGATCTGGAGCTCAACGCCACACAGCAGGCCGTGCAGGAGACGGCGCGGCGGTTCGGCCAAGACAAGCTCGTCCCCAAGGCCCGCGAGCGCGATCGCACCGAGCAGTTTCCCTTCGAGGAGCTGAAGGCGCTCGCCGAGCTCGGCTTGCTGGGCGTGAACATCCCCGAGGAGCTGGGAGGCGCGGCGGCAGGCGTGGTCGCGTACAGCCTGGCGATGATGGAGCTCGCCGCGGCCGACGCCTCGGTGAGCGTGGCCGTGGCCGTGAGCAACATGTGCGCGGAGCTCATCGCCGCGTACGGCAGCGACGCGATCAAGAAGAAGTACGTGCCGCGCATCACCAGCGGCGACGCCATCGCCGGCGCGTTCGCGCTCAGCGAGCCGCACGCGGGCAGCGACCCCGCGGCGATGCGCACGTTCGCCGAGAAGAAGGGCGACCGCTACGTCATCAACGGCAGCAAGCAGTGGATCACCAGCGGTCAGCACGCGGGCGTGATGGTCGTCTGGGCCAAGACCAGCAAGGACGACGGCCACAAGGGCATCAGCGCGTTCGTCGTCGAGGGCGGCACCAAGGGCCTCATCCCCGGCAAGCCCGAGGAGAAGATGGGCCTGCACGGCTCGAACACCGTGGGCCTCACGTTCGAGGATTGCGAAGTCCCCGCGGAGAACGTGCTCGGTGAAATCGGCGGCGGCTTCAAGCTGGCCATGACCGCGCTCAACGGCGGCCGCATCGGCATCGCCAGCCAGGCGTGCGGCATTGCGCGCGCGGCGATCGAGGCGAGCGCGCGCTACGCGAAGGAGCGCCACGCGTTCGGGAGCCCCATCGGCGACTTCCAGGCCATCAAGTGGTTCCTCGCGGACATGAAGGTGAAGCACGAGACCTCGCGGCTGCTCACGCTGCGGGCCGCGTGGCTGAAGGAGCACGGCAAGCCGTTCGTGCGCGAGGCGTCGATGGCCAAGCTGCACGCCACCGAGAGCGCGGTGTGGATTGCCGACAAGGCCGTCCAGATTCACGGCGGCTACGGCTACATCGACGAGTTCCCCGTCGAGCGCTACGTCCGCGACGCGCGCGCCACGCCGATCTACGAGGGCACCAACCAGATCCAGCGCGTGGTGATTGCGCGCGAGCTGCTCAAGTAACGACGCGCGAGATTTTGCATCGACGCGGCTGTATCGGCGGCGCATGATTCGCGTCCGATGTCTCGCGCTGCGCTCGTGCTCCTGCCGCCCGGTTTCTCCGAGTCCGAGCTCGGCGTGACGCTGGGCGTGCTGCGCGCGGGCGGCTTCACCGTGGCGACTGCGGGCGTGGGCCAGCAGCCGGTGCGCGGTGAGGGCGGGCTCACGGTCTTGCCCGACCTCGGCCTCGACGGGCTCTCGCGCTACGGCATGGAGGCGCTGATCATTCCGGGCTTCACCACGCTCGACAGCGTCTACAGCGAACCGAGCTGGGACGTCGCCATTCGCGAAGTGGGAAGTCGCCCCGAGGTGACGGTCGCGGCCATCAGCGCGGGCGTGTATCTCGTGGCGCGCGCTGGAATCATGGGCTCGGCGCGCTGGACCGCACCCTGGAGCGCCGCGGATTGTCGCGCGCTCGGCGTGTTCCGCGAGGCGTGGCGACAAGAAGCGTCGCTCGTGCGCGACGGCCGCTTCATCACCGCGCTCGGCTGGGCGCACCTCGAGTTCGCGTTCGCGCTCGGCGATGCGCTCCAGATTCCGTATCGCCGCGAGCAGTTCACGACGCGCGGGTAGTCGGCTGTGTCGGCAGTTCTGCCAGCGCCTTGCGATCAATCTTGCCCAGCGTGTTTCGTGGAATCTGCATCACGAAAATGATCTCGCGCGGCAGCTTGAAGCGCTCCAGTCGCTCGCGCAGCCACGCGCGCAAGGTCTCTGCATCGAGCGAGTCGCCCGCCCGAACCACCACGAACGCGATCATGCGGTGGCCGAACTCGGCGTCTGGAACGACCGTCACGGCCGCATCGGCAATGGCCGGATGCTGCTGCAACGGCCCTTCGGTCTCCTCCGGGTACACGTTCTCGCCGCCGGAGATGAACATCGAGTCTGCGCGGCCGCAGACGAAGAGCCGGCCGCCGTCGTCGAGCCGGCCGAGGTCGCCCGTGTCGAACCAGCCGTCGTCGCCGCCGCCGAGCACCAGCGGCCCGCGCACGCGCACCCGCCCGAGCTGACCGGCCCTCACCTCGGCCCCATTGGCGTCGACGAGCCGCACTTCGGTACCTGGCAGCGGCTGCCCCACGCTTCCGGGCGCAGCGCGCAGCGCAGGCGGATTGGCCATGGCGATGAGGCCGGCCTCGGTCGAGCCGTAGAGGTTGAAGAGCACCGGCCCGAGCGCGTCGAGCGCCTTCACGCAGAGTGAAGTATCGAGCGGCGCGCTGCCGCTGATGACCGCCGCGAGCGGAATGGGCTTCGGCGAATCCTTGAGCCAGCGCTGCAGCAGAGTCGGCACGGTGATGAGCACCGGTCCTGCGTTCTCCGGCAAGCGCGCGAGCAGCGGCCCGATCTCGTAGCGACGGCCCACGTGCAGGGGCGCCGCGAGCGCGAGTGACATCGCCAGCGCGGTGAGCCCGTAGCCGTGGTTGAGCGGAATGGCGAGCACTGCGGGCCGGTGCATCTCGATGGGCAGGCCCTCGAGCAGCCCGGAGAGCGCCGGAAGCACGATGCGCAGCGAGGTCCGTCGACGGATGCCCTTTGAAATCCCGGTCGAGCCCGAGGTCAGCACGACGATCTGCGCGGCGCGCGGCGGTCGCGGAATCTTCCCATCGAGCGCAGTCGGCAGCGGTTCGACGCAGCGGCGCGCGAGCCCAGGCGCGCTCTGCTCGAGCAGCGGCGTGAACTCGGCGTCGTGGAGCACGAAGCTCTGTCGCTGTCGGTCGAGCACGCGCTTGAGCGACGCGGCGGGGCTCTCCGTTCCGAGCGCGAGCGTGTCCACGCCGAGCCGACTCAGCGCCAGCAGGCCCGTCACGAACCCGCGATGGTTTCGGCAGAGCAGCGCCGCCTGCTGCCCCGCGCGCAGGCCGTTCTCGCGGAGCAGCGCGAGGGCGAGCGCGTCGGCGCGGGCTGCGAGCTCGGCGAAGGTGAGGGTGCCTTCGTCGTCGTGCAGCGCGACGCGATTGGGAAAGCGAATGGCCGCGATGCCCGCGAGCGCAGCGTAGGAGCTGCCGCAGCGAAACCACACGAAGAGCGAGCGGACGAAATCGATCGGCGAGAAGCGCAGCAGCCCCGAGCGCCACATCGCGCGCAGGATTCGCCCGATCACGGCTTCACTCCGCGTGAAAAAGGAAGGCCCAGCGCCCACGCCACGACACCTTCGAGCGGCGGCAGGAACCAGCGGACGGGCCGCACCCACCACGGCGCGATCGCGCGCGGCTTGTTGATCAGCGCGCGACACACCACCTGCGCGGCCTCGTCGGGCGTCTGGCCGGGCATGGTGCGGTACATCTCGGTGGGTGCGCTCATGCGCGTGTGCACGAGCCCGAAGTAGATCGACGTGCACGCAATCCCGCGACCCTTGAGCTCCGGCGCCACCGAGCGAATCCACACGTCGAACGCCGCCTTCGATGCCGTGTACGCGGCCCAGCGCGGCGCTGGCGGCATGCGCACGCCCAGGCTCGAGACATTCACGATGTGCCCGCCGCGCGCGAGCATGGCCGGCAAGAGCGCGAGCTGGAGCTGCACCGGCCCGAGGTAGTTCACGGCCATGGTGCGCTGGAAGTCGTGGTTGCGCTCGAGCGAGTCCAGCAGCAGCCGGCGGATCGACTTGCCGGCATTGTGAATCACGACGTCGACCGGCCCGCCGGCGTTGAGCTTCTCGGCTGCCTTCTCGATCTGCGCCGAGTCCATGAGATCGAGCGGGAGCACTTCTGCATTCCCGATGCGAACGGCGAGCGCCTGGAGTTGCTCTTCGCTGCGCGCCGCGAGGATCACGCGCGCGCCCGCAGCGCCCAGTCGCAACGCGAGAGCCTCGCCAATTCCAAACGACGCGCCCGTGACGAGCACGCGCTTGCCCTCGACGGCGCGCCGCAGCCGCTCGACGCTCGCGATTCCCCAGGGCGCGAGCAGCTTCGAGAGCAGCGGGTGCGGCCGCGGCGGCGTGGCCAGCTCGAGCTCCGGCTTCGGCTTGGGCGCGTCGGGTTGCGCGGGCGTCACTTGGGCGCGTCTCCCATCGAGCGCGGATCGACCTCGAATGGAACCTTGGCCACCGCCTTCGCATCGCCCACGTGCCGCCGCACGAATTCAGCGTAGCGGCCCTGCGTGGCGCCCACTTGCCTCACCAGGCCTTCGATCGTCTTTACGGGCGCTTGTTTCACGAACTTCTTCACGGCCCACGTCGGCAGGGCGCCGCCTACATCGAGCCGGATGATGACCTGCGCTTGTGAGCGATTTTTGTCGATATATCTAAAGTTCATGCTCCCGCGCACCGCGGGCATGCGCACGATGCCCACGCGCACCGGCGCCTTGTTGGTCACGACCTCGTGGTAGTCGACGGCGACCTCGAGCTTCTCGAGGTCCGCATGGATGGTGGACTCGACCACCGAGTCGCGGTTCTGGAGCGGCCAGGGCAGGCCGTACTCCTCGTACATCACGACCTTCGATTCGACGTCGCCATCGACGATTCGCGACTGCTTCAGGTCGTGCATCCACTCGGTGCGGCGCGGGATGTCGGCGAGCACCGCCATGAGGTCGAAGAGGTTCGCGTCGATCACGCCCTCGGCCTTGAACGAGGGCAGCGGGCCGGAGTCGTCGCGGTACACGCTCAAGCCATCTTGCGTGTACTGGAGCTCCCAGTTGTCCGCGTGCGCGCGCGCCGGTGCGAGCAGGGCCAGCACGAGCAGCAACGGCGCGGCAAATCGCATCGCGCGAGGCTAGCACGTCGGTTCGCCGTGAAACCCGCCGCGTGCGCGCCTAGACTGCGGCCATGGCACACGAACCCATGGTCCTCACCGCCGCGATCGTCGGCGCCGAAGTCACGCGCGAGCAGACGCCGTACGTGCCCATCACCGCCGAGGAGATCGGCATCGAGGCCGCGAAGTGCCGCGAGGCGGGCGCGAGCATCGTCCACGTGCACGTGCGCAGGCCCGACGGCTCGCCCTCACAGGCCACCGAGCTCTTCGACGCCGCCATCGCCGAGATCCGCAAGCGCACCGACATCATCGTGCAGGTGTCCACGGGCGGCGCGGTGGGAATGACCGCCGAGGAGCGCACCGGGCCGCTCAAGCTCACCGGCAAGACCAAGCCCGACATGGCCACGCTCTCCACGGGCACCGTGAACTTCGGCAACGACGTGTTCCAGAACCCGCGGCCGCTCATCCGCGAGATCGCCACGCGCATCAAGGCGCTGGGCATCCCGCCGGAGATCGAGTGCTTCGACGTGGGGATGATCGACGAGGCCTTCGCTTTGCAAAAGGAAGGTTACATAACCTTTCCGTGTCATTTCGACTTCGTGCTCGGCGTTCCCGGCTCGGTGGGCGCGCGGCCTGAGGTGCTGGAGCTGATGCGCAAGTCCATCCCCGAGGGCGCCACCTGGACCGTGGCCGGCGTGGGCCGCTTCCAGATCCCCATGGCCGAGCTCGCCGCGGAGCTCGGCGGAAACGCGCGCGTGGGCCTCGAGGACAACATCTACCTGTCGAAGGGCGTGCTCGCGAAGGGCAGCTTCGAGCTCGTGGCCGAAGCTGCCAAGCGCGCCAAGGCCAAGGGCCGGGAGATCGCGACGCCCGAGCAGACGCGGACCCTGCTGCGCGTTCCAAGGGTCGTGAGCTGAACGAGATCGCGCTGGAGCGCTTGCGCGATCTTTCTTGAGCTCCGCTGGCCCGCAAATGGCCGAGATCCCGCAGGACCGCACAGAATCTGGAGGAGATGAGGGTTGCCGCTTGACGAGCGCGATCGCGCTTGCCTAAGGTCCGCGCAATTTCGGCTGGGCGGGGGATGGTCCAACGCGCTGGTCGGGGGAGTTCAAACACGGGAGCGCACACGCGCTCGGAGGCCGCATGACCAAGGCTGAGCTGATCGAGAAGGTGTCCAAGGAGTTCGGTGGCGAGCTGTCCAAGAAGGCCGTCGGCGAGATCGTCGAGGGGACCTTCGCGGAGGTTGCGAAGTCGATCAAGAAGGAGAAGCGCTTCGGCTTCCCCGGCTTCGGCACCTTCACCGTTCGCGAGCGCGCCGCGCGCATGGGCCGCAACCCGCAGACGGGCGCCCCGGTCAAGATCGCCAAGTCGAAGACCGTGAAGTTCAAGGCCGCGCCGGAGCTCAAGAAGAGCCTGTAGTCGCAGCCGCAGGGGGCATCACGCGAGGGGCTCTGGCGAAAGCCGGGGCCCTTCGTCGTTGCGGGCTACTTCCAGAGCACCTTCCACGGGTGCGCCTTCAGGTCCGCCACGAGCGCCTTGAGGTCCTTGTAGACCTGATCGTCCTTCACGAGCCCGCCGACGCTGCCCTTGCCCTCGTCGATCTCCTTGATCAGCTTGTCGGCGCGCGTGGCGATGTCCTCCAGCGACTCGCTCGCTCTTTCGTAGCGCGCAATCGCCGCCTTGAGCTGCGCGCCGTCCTGCGGCGTGAAGTCGCCGGCCATGTTGTTTGCCGAGTGCGCGAGCTGGCGCGCGTCGGTCATGAGCGGCGGCACGTTCTCCTTCAAGTTCGACGCCACGCTCGACGCGTCGTCCACGAGCCCGCGCACCTTGCCGCTCGCAAGCAGCGTCCTCGACTCGGCGGCAATCTCGCGCAGGTCGCTCGCGGCCTCGCGGACATCCTTCAGCGTGCCGGTGATGGAGTCGTGGCTCTCGCCGAGCAGCGCGTCCACGCCGCGCGTGAGGTGCGACGCGTCCGCGAGCAGGCCCATCGCGCCGCCGTCGCTCGTGCCCATCGCGAGCAGATCGGCAGCGGTCTCGCTGAGCTTGTCCATGCGCGCGAGCAGCAGGTCGAGCCGGGGAGGATCGTCGCCGCGCAGCTCGTCACCCGACTTGAGCGCCGGGCCCGCGCCGACGCCGGGATCGATCTCCACGAACGGCTCGCCGAGCGCACCCTGCATGGCCACGCCGATGCGCGCGTCGCGATGGAGCTTGTCGAGGATCGGACCCTGGAGCGTGAGGTCCATCGTCACCGCGAGCGGCTGGCCTCGCGGATCGAGCCGCTCGGGCGCGAGGGTGATGTCGCGGACGCGACCGACCTGCACGCCCGCGACCTTCACCGGCGCGCCCACGGGCACGCCGCCCGAGTGCGCGAAGTCGACCTTCAGCCGCGCCTCGCCGTTGTCCTTGAACGAGCCGATGAGCCAGAGCAGTCCCGCGCCGCTGGCCAACGCGGCCAGGGCCAGGAGCGCAACGCGCAGCTCGAGGCGACGCTCATCCATCCTCACCCCGTTCTAGCAGCGCGGTGGCGGCAGGCGAGTTTGACGCCTTCAGCCCCGAGGCCGGCCCGTCGTAGCCCACGCGGCCCTTGTGCAGAACGAGCGTGCGTTGCGCGGTGCGTTCGGCCGACGCGAGATCATGCGAGACGACGATCGCTGCGGTTCCGCGTCGGGCCGCGTCGGCGATGAGGTCGTCCACCTGGCGCGCCGAGCGGGGATCGAGCCCGGTCGTCGGCTCGTCGTACACGAGCGCGCGCGGGCCGCACGCGAGCGCCCGCGCGACGCTCGTTCGCTTCTGCGTGCCCGGCCCAACTTCGGACGGCCGTCGATCCGCGACTTCCGCGAGCCCGACCTGCGCCAATGCGGCATCCGCGCGCTCGAGCGCCTCACGCTTCGACACTCGCCGCACGCGCACCGGCCCGAGCGCGACGTTCTCGCGCAGGGTGAGCCAATCGAGCAGGGCAGGGCCCTGGGTCACGTAGCCCAGCTCGGCGCGACGCGCGCGCCACTGCCGCTCGTGCAGGTTCTCGATGGCCACGCCATCGAGCTCGATGTGTCCCGAGTCCGGGCGCAAGAGCCCTACCGCGAGCTGCGCCAACACGCTCTTGCCCGCGCCGCTCGGGCCCATGATGAAGGTCACACCTTGGAATGGCAGCTCGAGGTCGAGGGCATCGATAACTGTTTGGTTACTAAACCGTTTGGTGATGTTCTGGAAGCGCAACATCAGTACGCTCCCAGCGCGGCCGCGACCGCCGCGGCGCCGAGGTCGATGGCCATCATCGCCAGGAACGAGCTGACCGCGCCGGCCGTGGTCGCGCGGCCCACCGCGCTCGCTCCGCCTCTCGCGCGCATGCCGTGGAGCGCGCCCGCGAGAGGAATGGCGAGGCCGAAGAGCGCGGCCTTGGCGTAGCCGTAGACGAAGTCGGCGCGGCTGGTCATGAGCGCATCGGTCCACGCGGCGCCGTCGGAGCCGTACACGTACGTCGACGTGATCCGCGCGCAGAACGCCGCCATCGCCAGCCCGGCCGTGAACAGGATCGGCATCACCAGCACGCCGGCTACGAGTCGCGGCGCCACGAGCTCTGCGTACGGATCGCCGCCGGTCATCACCAGCGCCTCGAGCTGCTCGCCCTCGGCCATCGTCCCGAGCTCGGCGGCGATCATCGAGCCGAGCTGCAGCGCTGCGAGCCCACCCACGAGAATCGGGCCGAGCTCGCGCGTGAGCAGGTGCAACGCGGGCGGCCCGACCACGGCGATGTCCTGCACGATCGGCTTTGCTTCGTGATCCGCGTGCGCCACCAGCGCCGCGCCGAAGCAGCCCAAGCCCACGAGCACCAGGGGCAGGGTGCGGTTGCCCATCTCGTGCAGCTGGCGCACGAGCTCGTGCGAAGGAACGCCGCGTGCGAACGCGCGTCGCAGCGTGGTGCGCAGGAGCAGCAGCATGGCGCCGAGCTCGAACATCTAGAGCCGTCCTCCCACGAGCGCTGTGATCGCGAAGTCGAGGATGAGCACGGCCACCACGCTCTGGACGACGCTCGTGGCCACGCTGCGCCCCACGGCCCGCGCGCCGCCGCGTGTGGCGAGGCCGCTCCGCGATGAGAGCAGTCCAATCGCCGCGCCGAAGCACACGGTCTTCAGCAGGCCCTCGAAGACATCGCGCAGCTTCACCCACTGATCGATCGAGTGAATGAACATCGCCGGCTCGACACCGAGGACGACCTTCGCCGCAACAACACCGCCCATCACCGACGCGAGATCAGCCGGCAGCGCGATGAGCGCCATGGCGAGCACCGTCCCGAGCAGGCGCGGCGCCACGAGGACTTCATACGGATCTGCCCCGAGCCCACGCAGCGCCGAGACCTGGCCGCCCAGCGAGAGGTTGCCGAGCTCCGCGGTGTTGCTCGCGCCGACCCAGCCGCTCATCACCAGGGCCACCATCAGCGGGCCGAACTCGCGCAGGATGCTGATGCTGGCCATGCCGCCGAGGATGTCGCGCGCGCCGAAGCTCACCGTGTACGCGGCCGTCTCGAGCACGATGATGGCGCCGGTGGCCATGGCCACGCCGAGCGCGATCACCAGCGAGCCGGTGCCGAAGCGCGAAAGCGTGCGCATCAGCTCGCGGCCCCACAAGCGCGGGAGGGCGGCGAGCGCGCGTCCGGCCACGAGCGAGAGCTGGCCGAAGGTCGCGAGCGCCGTCATGCGGCCCCCAGCAGCGGGGCGGCCGCGCGTCGCACGTCATCGGGCTTGCCGTGCGCGACCATCTTGCCGTCCTCCAGCGCGAGCGCCGAATCCGCGAGTCCCCAGAGCGGCGCCGGGTCGGCAACCGCGACCACGAGCGCGCGGCCACGCGAGCGCGCAGCGCCGAGCAGCGAGGCGATGCGCTTTTGCGTGCCCGGATCGAGACCCGCGAGCGGCTCGTCCACGAGGAGCACTGCGGGATCCATGGCCAGCGCGCGCGCCAACCCGGCGCGTTTGCGCATGCCGCCCGAGAGCTGCTCCGGCAGCTTGTTCGCGGCGTCGGTCAGCCCGACGTCGTTCAGCGCTTGTGCGATACGGATATCAGCATCCGAAGCGCCCCGTCTGCGCAGCGGCTCGGCCACGTTCTGGCGGACGGTGAGCGAGTCGAAGAGGGCGTCGTTCTGGAACACCATTCCCACGTGCGCGCGCAACGCATCGACGCCGGTCGGCTTGGCGAGGTCGAGCTCCGCGCCTTCCACGTGCACCTGTCCGCGCGCCGGCGCGAAGCCCACCAAAGCCTTCAACAGCGCGGTCTTGCCCGCACGCGACGGCCCGAAGACGAGCAGCGCCTGGCCATTGTCCACGTCGAAGCTGAGCGGCCCCAGCGTGAAGCCCGGGCTCTCGATGCGCAGCTCGCGGACGTGGACGCTCATCTGGGTTTGAGCCAGCGGCTGATGCGGATCTTCCGCAGCCGTCCGGCCAGGAGGTACCAGCTCACGCCCGCGCCGAAGAGCCCGCCCGCGACCACCAGGCCCAGCAGGCCCAGCACCGGCACGCCGTGGAAGAACCACTCGTAGCGCGAGAACGAAATGAACGCGCCGACGAGGAACGCCGCGCTCAAGATGCCGAGGAAGACCGTGAGTCCCGCGCCGCGGACGTTGTCGCCGAGCTTGTCGAGCTGCTCGCCGCGCACGCTCACCGTGAGCTTGCCGGTCTCGAGATCGACGAGGATCTGCGAGAGCTGCAGCGGCACTTCGGTCGCGAAGTTCTGCAGCCGCAGGCCCATGCGCATCAGGCTGCCCTGCAGATCGCCGGGGTCGAGCCGGTCTTTGAGGAGCTTCTGCACGTACGGCTGCGCGAACTCGAGCACGTTCAGGTCGGGGTAGACCTTGCGGATGATGCCCTCGACCAGAATCGACGCGCGCCCGAGCACCGCGTACTCCTTGGGCACGCGGATGCGATAGCGCACGGCGAGGTCGAGGATCTCGCGCATCAGGCTCTGCGCGTTGATGTCCTTGATGGTCGTGGCGGCGGAGAGGTTGCGCTCGAGGATTCCGGCGATGTCGTCGCGGAAGTTGGTGAGGTTGGCGCGGTGGTCGGTGGAGCCCACGCGATAGAAGACGCGCGCGGCGGTGTCGGCGTCCTTGAGCGCGATCGCCATCACCAGCGTGACGATCGTCTCCTGCATCTGCCGGCTGATCTTGCCGACGAGCCCGAAGTCGATGAGCCCGATGACGTTCCCCTCGCCCTGAAGCACGAGGACGTTGCCCGGGTGGGGATCGCCGTGGAACGCGCCGTCGTCGAAGAGCTGGTGGAAGCTCGCCTCGACGAGGTGCTGCGCGACCGTCTTGCGATTGTGGACGTCGAAGTTGGCCTCGGTGATCTTCGCGCCGTGCAGCCGCTCCATGGTGAGCACGGTGCGGCCCGAGAGCGCGTCGTGAACCTTGGGAATCTTCACGTACGGCCGGTCGGCGTGGTTGCGCAGGAACAAGCGCAGGTTCTCCGCCTCGTTGGCGAAGTCGAGCTCCTCGCGAATGGTGCGGTCGAACTCCTCGACGATGCCGCGCGGCGCGTAGATGCCGGCTTCTTCGACCACGGCTTCGAGGGCGGTGGCCAGGTAGTAGAGCAGGTCGACGTCGGCGCGGATGGACTCGGCGATGTTGGGGCGCTGCACCTTGACGACGACCTCATCGCCTTCGAGCGTGCGCGCGAGGTGCGCCTGCGCGATGGACGCGGAGGCGAGCGGCTCCGGCGAGATGCTGGCGAAGATCTCCTTCGCTGGCTTGCCCAGGGCGCGCTCGATCTCGGCTTCGATCACGGCGATGGGCAGGGCAGGGGCTTGATCCTGGAGGTGGGTGAGCTCGTCGACGAGGAGGGCGGGGAGCAGATCCGGCCGTGTGGACAGCATCTGTCCGAGCTTGGTGAAGGTGGGGCCGAGCTCGGCGAGGAGCTCGCGGAAGCGTCGGGCGCCGCTCTTCTGAAGGGCTTCGGGATCTGGGGTGCCGCCGGTCTGCTTGGCGACGTCAGCGATGCGGGAGCGGGCGAGCACCTCGCCGAACCCGTGGCGCACCAGGGCCGCGGCGATCTGCCGCAGGCGGGCCAAGTCCTGAAACGCCTCCCGAATCATTGCGTTAGGACGTAGCACGCAGGGGTGCAGCGAGCCACATTTCGACCCGGAGCGGGAAGGGCGCTACACGAGGACCGGAGACGCCAGGCTTTCCCTGAAACGCTCCGTGACGGAGTGCTTGGGAAACGGTGCCGGTGATTGGTGATCGGCCTTGGGTTCGTCCCGATCACCAATCACCGATCACCTGTACCGTTCCCCAAGTACCCGCGCGCCCCGAGCTTCTCCGGGAAAGCCCGGCACCCAACAACCCGAACACCCCCAGCGCACATCCTTGGACACCCGGGGTTTCCGGGGGTTAGAATCGTAAAGACATGGTCCGTGAAAGAGGCGGCGCGCCTCCAGCGACCTCCCGCGATCGGGAGGCGAGTTCGCTGGGTGTGTCGTTCGGCCGCTACCAGCTTTTGAAGAAGCTCGCCGCCGGCGGCATGGCCGAGGTGTACCTCGCCCGCCAGTCCGGCCTCGAGGGCTTCGAGAAGCTCGTCGTCATCAAGCGCATCCTCCCGCACCTCGCGGGCGACGAAGAGTTCGTGCAGATGTTCTTGAACGAGGCGCGCATCGCCGCCCGCTTCAATCACGCGAACATCGTCCAGATCTACGACCTCGGGAAGATGGAGGAGACGTACTTCATTGGCATGGAGTACGTGCACGGCGAGGACCTCGGCCGTGTGATGCGCAAGGCCTGGAACGCCGGCACCTGGATCCCGCCGCAGCTCGCGCTCCGCGTGATCGCCCAGGCCTGCGAGGGCCTGCACTACGCCCACACCAAGGCCGACGACTCCGGCCAGCCGCTCAACGTCGTCCACCGCGACATCTCGCCGCAAAACATTCTGGTTTCATTCGACGGCGGCGTGAAGGTCGTGGACTTCGGCATCGCCAAGGCCGCCGACTCCGCCAGCAACACGCGCTCGGGCACGCTCAAGGGCAAGTACGCGTACATGTCGTCGGAGCAGGCCCAGGGCAAGGCCGTGGACGCGCGCACCGACGTGTTCGCGCTCGGGCTGGTGCTCTACGAGCTCCTCACCGGCGTGCGCCCGCTCAAGCGCGATACCGACATCCAGACCTTGCAGGCCGCGCTGCAGTGCGAGATCGAGCCGCCGTCGAAGGTGGCCAGCATCAGCGACACGCTCGATCCGCTGATCATGAAGGCGCTCACGCGGCGCGCCGACGATCGCTACAACTCCGCGCGCGACTTCCAGCTCGCCATCGAGGACTACCTCGTCCAGAACCAGCTCGCGGCGAGCTCGGTGCACCTCTCCGAGTTCATGAAGACGCTCTTCGCCGACCGGCTCGACGAGGAGAAGCGCGAGGGCCGGCCGATGCCGTCGGTGCAGCTGGCCACGGAGTCGCAGCAGAGCTTCCCGGCGATCAACGCGGCGCCCAGCACCGGCCCCGTGCCCGCGCCCAAGGCCCAGTCCTGGGAAGCGCCGCCGGGTCGTCGCGACTCGGGCGAGGGTCAGCGTCGGAGCACGCGTTCTGCGCTCGCGGCCCAGGCGCCCGCGCCGGCGCCGGAAGAGCTCGAGGAGGAGGACGCCGACGACGGGCCGACGACGCAGGAGTTCGTCGAGCCGCCGCGTCGCAAGACCGGCCAGCAGCGGCGCGCCACCGGAGAGCAGCCGCGTCGCACCAGCGGCGAAGGTACGCCGCGCAAGACCTCGGGCGGCGTGCCGGCGGTGCGCCAGCGCACGCGGAGCTCGGCGAGCGTGGCCGCGAGCGGAATGCCGGACGCGCCGCCGCGGACGTCAGGTGAGTCGCGCATCAAGGACGAGTCCTGGAAGGACTCCAACAAGCCCCAGCCGCGCACGACCGAGCGCAAGGGCAGCCCGCTGCCGCTGCTCATCGTGGTGCTCGCGTTGGGCGCGGGCGGCTTCATGTTCCGCGCGGACATCCTCAGGGTCATCAACGGCACCAAGGGCACGGCTTCCGCGACCAACGGTACCGGCGCGCCCCTCGCCACCACCACGCTCACGCTGCTCACGGATCGCGCGGTGTCCGTCGAAATCAACGGCGAGGTGGTGGGCACCACGCCGATTCGTAACTATCCGGTTAAGCCCGGAAACGTGGCGGTGCACTACTTCGACCCGGGCCAGGGCATCGACAAGACCGTCACCTACGCCATCCGCGAGGGCGACGCCGCGCAGCACCGCGAGGACTTCGAGATCACCCGCGTGCAATTCAAGGCCGATCGCGCCATCCAGGCCGACGTGTTCTTGAACGGCAAGAACATCGGCACCACCAACGCGGCGCCGCTGAACCTCGCAGTCGGCGAGTACGAGTTCGAAGCCAAGGCCGACAACGGCACGCTCGTGGGCACCGCGCACGCCAAGCTCAAGAAGGACACGATCAACTTCGTGACCTTCACGCTGCACCGGCAGTGAGCCGTGCGCCCGCCTCCCGATTTGCACCGTCGAGTCGATCGAGCTCGTGTCGAGGCGTGTCTAGAGCGGCTTGGCGTCGAAGTGCCGAGGGACTTTCGCGACTTCTACCTTCGGTACGAAGGCGCGTTTGGAAGCTCAGCAACGGGCTTCGAGTTGCTCGACCTTTGCGAACGTTCTCCGTCGATCGAGTCGAGTACGAACGAGGTCCATCAGGTGCACGGTTGGCCGGCGCGCTATCTGGTTCTGACGACGTACGTCGGAAACGGCGTGCTCGTCCTCGACTGCGAGACGGCCTCCGTCTTCGACGTGGACTTCGAGGGCTCCGATCGTGAGCTGCTCCAAGGCAAGCTCGCGCCTCGGTGGAAATCGTTCGGCGATTTTCTCGAGTTCTTCTTCGCAGCGTAGCTATAGCTATTCGGCCTTCAGCGCATCCCACGCGTCCTGCAGCTCCGCCGGGAGCGCGCTCTCGATCTCCACGCGCTCGCCCTTGGCCGGACTGGTGAACGCCAGCCGCGCCGCGTGCAGGAAGTGTCGCTTGAGCCCTGGAATCGCCGGCCCGCCGTAGAGCGCGTCGCCCAGGATCGGCGCGCCGATCGCGGACAGGTGCACGCGGATCTGGTGCATCACGCCGGTGTCGATGCGCACCTCGAGCAGCGAGGCATCGCCCTTGCGCTGCAGCACCCGGAAGCTCGTGCGCGCCTCGCGGGCCTTGAGCCGCTTGGCCTCGTCCTCGGAGCCGAGCGCGATCATCTTCCGCTCGTCTTTGGGATGGTGGGCCACGGGCAGCTCGATCTCGCCTTCGTCGGCCAAGGGGCCTGTCACGGCCGCCAAATAGTGCTTGTCCACGGCTCGCGCCGCGAAGGCCGCCCGGAGCGCCTGGTGGGCCTCAGGCGTGCGCGCGGCGGCGAGGAGCCCGCTGGTCTCGGTATCCAGCCGGTGCACCAGCCCCGCCTCGCGCGGCGCCGCAGGGTTCGCGGCCACACACTCGGGGAAGCGGGCGACCAGGAAGTTCGCGGCCGTCCCACGCTCGCCAGGCTGCAAGGGGTGCGAGGGCATGCCCGAGGGCTTGTCGAGGACCACGACGGATGCGTCCTCGTAGGCGATGCCCAACGCGAGCTCCGGCTGCGGCTCCGGCGCCACCGTGGCAGGCACGACCGCGTCCTCGGGCGGCAGCTCCACCTCGAGCACGTCGCCGCCGGCGGCCATCTCGCCCTTGCGCACGCGCTTGCCGTTCTTGCGGACCAGCCCCTCGTCGAAGAGCTTCTTCGCCCGGGCGCGCGAGAGGTTCAGGGCGTCGACAATCAGCTTGTCGACACGCTCGGCCGCCTGCTCGGCGGGCAATTCGACGCGCTTGCGTTCCACGGCCATGGCCCGGCGCTATACCACTGGCAGGCCCACAGTGCGGGTGCGATTGCAAGATCCCCACGAAGGTCACCATCTTCAGGCCCTTCGTGGTGCAGAATGTCGGTTCGCCTCGTCGGGCGCGGGGCCAGCAGCCAGGTCGGGTTGACACGCCTGGAGGGCAGCATTAAAACACCCGCCCTTTTTCGGGCACTCCAACTGCGCGGGGCCGTGCTGCGCGGGGGTTAGCGTCGTGAATCAGAAGGACCTGAAGCGTTTCAAGAAGATGCTCGAGGAGAGCAAGCGCGAGCTGCTCAAGAGCGCGAAGAAGACCCTCATGGAGGAGTCGAACTTCGACACCGACGACCTCCCGGACGAGATCGACCTGGCGTCCAGCGAGTACACCCAGTCGATGGTGTTCCGCCTGCGCGACCGCGAGAAGTTCCTCCTCAAGAAGATCGACAAGGCGCTCCAGCGCATCGAGGACGGCACCTTCGGCGTCTGCGAGCGCTGCGACGAGGAGATCTCCGTGAAGCGCCTCGAGGCGCGCCCGGTGACCACCCTCTGCATCCGCTGCAAGGAAGAGCAGGAGAAGAAGGAGAAGAGCTACGGCTGACCCTGACGAAAAATCCCCTCCGGCAAGCTTCACTTGAGACGGGGGATTTTTCGGCAAGGAACCGTCGGCTCTCTTGACCGCGGGGCCGCCGCGTCTGCCGCGAAGCGGGCAGGCGAGGGCGGCCTCGGTCGTTTCTGGCCCCGCCATGCCCACGCACCCCATCGATCCGACGGCGCCCTGGAGCGCGTTTGGCGGCACGGCCGAGCAGTGGGCGGATTGGCGCTGGCAGCAGCGCAACTCGATCAAGACCCTGGCCCAGCTCGAGAAGCACCTGGAGCTGACCGACGACGAGCGCCGCGGCGTCGACGAGACGGCCAAGATCTTCCGGCTGGGCATCAGCCCGTACTACCTGTCGCTCTGCGACGCGAAGCACCCGTTCTGTCCGGTGCGCATGCAGGCCGTACCCACGCGGGCCGAGGCGCGCATCAACGAGGGCGAGCTCGAGGATCCGCTCGGCGAGGACAAGCACCGTCCCGTGCCGGCGATCGTGCACCGCTATCCGGATCGCGTGCTGTTCCTGGCGCTGGATCGCTGCAGCGTCTACTGCCGGCACTGCACGCGCCGGCGCATGACCGGCTCCGACGAGACCGACCTCGGCAAGGACGAGATCGCCCAGGGCATCGAGTACGTGCGCGCGCATCCCGAAGTCCGCGACGTGCTGATTTCAGGCGGCGATCCATTCCTGCTCGCGACGCAGAAGCTCGAAGGCATCCTGGCCGGGCTGCGCGCCATTCCGCACGTGCAGATGATCCGCATCGGCACGCGGGTGCCGGTGTGTTTGCCCCAGCGCGTGGACGCCGAGCTCTGCGACGCCATCCGGAAGCACCACCCGGTCTTCGTGGTCACGCACTTCAACCATCCGAAAGAGCTCACGCCCGAGGCGAAGGCGGCCAGCGCGCGGCTCGTCGACGCGGGCATTCCCGTGGAGAACCAGTGCGTGCTCTTGCGCCGCGTGAACTCCACCGCGCGCACGATGAAGGAGCTCTCGCACCGGCTGCTGATGACGCGCGTGCGGCCGTACTACATGCACCAGGCCGACGTGGCCGAGGGCATCGAGCACCTGCGCACGCCGCTGGCCAAGGGCGTGGAGATCCTCGAGCAGCTGCGCGGGCACACAAGCGGGCTGGCCGTGCCGCACCTGGCGATCGATCTGCCTGGCGGCGGCGGCAAGGTCACGCTGCAGCCGAACTACCTCTTGGCGATCGGCGAGAAGGAAGCGACGTTCCGCAACTACCGGAACGAGATATATCGCTATCCGGAGCCGGCCGAGCGCGACTGCAGCTGCCCGTACGACGAGATCTTCTACGGTCAGTAGTCCGCGGACTTCGACTTCTTGCCGTGGTGCCCGCCGCCGTGCCTGCCGCCGGACGGCGGGGGAGCGGCAGCGGCAGCGGCGTCGTCACCGGCGGCGCCCGCGTTGGGATCGTCCTTGGGATCGAGCTTCTCGACCGCGGGGACCAGGTTGCCGTCGGCGTCGTACTGGGGCTTGGCCGCGGGCTCCTTCTTCTCGGGCTCGGCGGACATGTCGAGCGGGTGCTCCTCGTCGAAGCCCTTCACCACCTGCGGCTCGGCGTTGGCCTCTTCGGCCTTCTTCTTCTCGGCCTCTTCCTTGTCCTTCTTGCGCTGCTCCTTCACCTCGCCGGTGCGCGCGGTCTCGGCCTTGGTGTCGTCCATCGAGCGGTGGCGCTGTGCCGCGGCGTAGTCGTGGTTGTTGGTGCCGTGCTTCTCGAGCACCTGGTCGTCGGCCTCCTGCATCTCCTTCTGCTTGGCGTGCCGCGCCTCCATCGAGTCGTCGTCCTTGTACTTCTCCTCGATCTTGGCGTGCGCCTCGTCGCGGTCGGCGTCGATGTTCGCCTTCTCGTCGGTGGTCAGCTCCTTCTTGCCGTCGAACTCGTCGGCGAAGGCAGGGGCGGCGGCGAACATCACGACAGCGAGGGCAAGGGAACGCAGGCGCATACGTGCTCCAGGTTTTCGACGGCCTCATCGTAGTCGCTTTCTTGCCGGCAGTCTGGGGTCGTCCAAAGATCAGGGGATGCGGCTGGCGGTGGTGCTGGCGTTGATGGCGATTTCGCTTCCGGCGTGGGCCGAGGAGCAGGTGCGCATCGCCGTGGCCGAAGACCTGGCCAGCGCCGACATCAGCGGCAGCGCGCTCGAGCTCTCGCCTTGGACAGACGAGCCCTCGTTCACCCCATTGCACCGCGACCTGGTGCACGTGGGCTTGAAGAAGGGCGCGCTCACCCTCGACGGCAAGCCGGCCGGTGAGGCGCTGCGCATCCAGGCGCACGCGGGCCTGCTCAAGGTGCACGGCTTTGCGGTGCGCGGGACCGTCGACATCAAGGCGACGCCCAAGGGCCTGCTCGTCGTCAACGCGATCCCGCTCGAGGACTACCTCGCGGCCGTGCTCGGCGGCGAGATGCCGCCGGTGTTCCCGGAAGAGGCGCTCAAGGCGCAAGCCGTGGCCGCGCGGACCTACGCCATCCAGCGCAAGCTCGACGCCTACGGCCACGCGTACCACCTCGGCGCGACGGTGCTCAGTCAGGTCTACGGCGGTGCGGGCCGCGAGGACGCGCGCACCCGAGCGGCCGTGCAGGCGACCGCCGGGCAGATCCTGACCTTCGATCTCGCGCCCATCGAGGCCTACTTCCACGCGAGCTGCGGCGGAAAGACGGAGAGCGGCAAGGCCGCGCTCGGACGCGATCTGCCGTACCTGCGGCCCGTGAGCTGTCCGTGCACGGAGGACCCGAAGACGTCGTGGTCGCTGGAGCTGCCGGATCGGGTGGTGTCGAAGGACTTTCACGTGGACGCGGATGACCTGAAGGTCGCCGTGCGGTCGACCACCGGCCGCGCGCTCGCGCTCACCGACGGCGCGCATCGCATCGACGCGGTCACCTTCCGCCGCGTGCTCGGCTACGACAAGGTGAAGAGCCTGGGCTTCGTGATCGAGCACGCGGGCGACAAGCTGGAGCTGAAGGGCCGCGGCCTCGGCCACGGCGCCGGCTTGTGCCAGATCGGCGCGAAGGTGCTCGCGGAGAAGGGCTGGGGCTACCAGCGGATTCTCGAGCACTACTATCCCGGCGCTGTCATTCAACGCATGTACTGAGCGGCCGCGCCGGGTTAAACAGCGCGCGTGAAGCTCTCCGACTTCGATTTCGAGCTGCCCGAGTCGCAGATCGCGCAGCAGCCGCTCGCCCAGCGCGACGCGTCGCGCTTGCTCGTGCTCGACCGGAGCAAGCCCGAGCTGCAGCACCGCGCCTTCGCGGAGATCGGCGAGTACCTGCGGCCCGGCGACCTGCTCGTGGCCAACGACGCCAAGGTGATTCCGGCTCGGCTGCGCGGGACGAAGGTCGCCACCGGCGGCAAGGCCGAGCTGCTGCTCTGCGAAGCGCTCGATGAGCAGCAGCTGCGTTGGCGAGCGCTGGGGCAGGCGTCGAAGCCGTTGCGTCCAGGTCAACGCCTGCGCTTCGAAGGCGGGCTCGAGGCCGAGATCGAAGCTCCGGCAGGCGAGGGCGCGTACGACGTCCGCTTGTTCGCCGACGACATCCCATCCGCGATTGCGAAGGCAGGCGAGATCCCGCTCCCGCCGTACATTCGCCGGACGCCAGGCGCCGATGACCTCGCACGCTACCAAACGGTCTACGCCGCTCGCGGCACCGCCGCCGCTGCGCCGACGGCCGGCTTGCATTTCACGCCAGCGCTCCTCGAGAAGCTGAAGGCGCAGGGGATTGGCTTCGCAAAGCTGACGCTGAACGTCGGCCCGGGGACGTTCCTGCCGGTGCGCACCGAGAACATCCTCGAGCACCGCATGCACGCCGAGCGCTTCGAGATCCCCGAGGACACCGCGCGCGCCATCGACGAGACGCGCCGCGCGGGCAAGCGCGTCATCGCCGTCGGAACGACGAGCTTGCGCGCGATGGAGGCCGCGGCCACCGACGCGCGTACCGTCCGTGCGGGCACCGCGAGCGCGCAGCTCTTCATCTATCCCGGCTACACCTTCAAGGTGATCGACGCGCTCATCACCAACTTCCACTTGCCCAAGTCGACGCTGCTCATGCTCGTGGCCGCGCTCGCGGGTCGGGAGCGGATCCTCGCGGCATATTCGGAAGCCGTCGCGCGCGGGTATCGCTTCTTCTCCTACGGCGACGCGATGCTCATCTGCTGAGCGCCGCGCTGCCTGGTCGGGCGGCTGACGGCTGCGCGACGGGGTGGTCCTCCGTCCCCTTGGCGACCAGCCAGCCCATGGCTACCCCTTCCCCAAGCGGGCCGTTGTGCGTTGGTCCGCGCGTGGGAACAGGGCGCCCCGCGTTTCGGCGCGGGCAGGGCGGCGGAGGCGGCGATGGGCGCGACGGCACGGGTGTGCCTGCTTGGGGCACTGGGCACTCTCCTTTGGAACGGCTGCAGCCGCGACACGCTCAGCCAAATCCAGGTCGCAGTTCGCGCCGAGCCGCTCGACTTCGGCCCGGTCGAGATCGGCGACGTGCACCATGCCAACCTGCGCGTCTTCAATGCCGGCGCGGCGGTGCTGCACCTGCGGCGCGTCAACGCCTCGCCGCCATTCGCCAGCGCGGAGCTGAACCCGCCGCTCGAGATCCCCGCGGGACAGGTGCGCGACATCGCCGTCGACTTCTCACCGGACGCCGAAGGACCGCTGCAGCAGACCGCCACCATCGAGAGCGACGCGGATCAGGCCCAGCCGGTCACGCTCAAGGGCTTCGGCGCGAAGGTCTTGCTCAGCCTCGGGCCGACGTCGCTCGACTTCGGCGCCATTCCCCTCGGCGGCAGCAAGACGCTCTCGGTGATGGTGCACAACGCCGGCAACGTGGGCGCGCAGCTCCGCTTCGACGGCTATGACGCGCCGGACGGCACCTCCTTCAGCTCCGCGCCCGTGCACATCCCTGCCAACGGCGACGCGCCGCTGCCGATCACTGCGACCGCGACGCACCTCGGCGCCATCGAGAGCGCGCTGCACGTCCGCGGCTGCCTCACCTGCCAGGAGCAGGTGGTCGGGCTCATCGCGCACGGCGTGGCCAGCGCCCTCGACGTGAGCCCCGAGCTGCTCAACTTCGGCACGGTGGCGGTGGGCGCGAACTTGAGCTTGCCGGTGAGCCTCTCCAACGCCGGCACGGCGCCGCTGAATGTAACCAATTTGTATCTGGTTGCCACCGGCGACGCGGACTTCACGCTCCCGGCGACCAATCCGCAGCCGCCGTTCGTGCTCCAGCCGGGCGCCGCGCCGACGACCGTCATGGTGAACTTCGCGCCCACGTTGGCCAGCGCGCGCTCGGGCACGCTGCGCATCATCTCCGACGATCCCGCGACGCCGAGCTACGACGTGGTGCTCCAGGGTAACGGCGATCAGGTCCAGACCTATGTGGCCCCGCAAGCGATCGACTTCGGCACGGTCGCGGTTGGAATGATGGCCACGGACAATGAAGTCACCATCTACAACACCAGCAGCACGCAGACGCTCACCGTCACTTCCGCGAATGTGACCGCGGGTGGCTTGGTCTTCAGCGGCGGCTTCGGGATGAACAGCCCGGTGATTCAACCGGGCGACCATCTCAGCGTCCCGGTCATGTACTACCCGCAGCAGCCCGCCAACGACGTGGGCACGCTCACCATCGTCACCACCGACGGCACGGTGAACGTCTCGCTCAAGGGCGAAGCCGTCCAGCTCGCGCCGTGCACCTGGTCGGCGCAGCCTCCGCAGCTCGACTTCGGCACGCTCGCGCCCGGCCAGATCGAGACGCTCGCCGTGAACCTCACCAACAGCGGCAGCAACGACTGCGTCTTCACCAGCCTCACGCTCTCGGCCAGCACCGATCCGAGCTTCACGCTCCCGGACGGCCCGGTCGCGAGCGTGCTCCTGCACCCCGGCGACTGGACCACGACGCGCGTGACGTTCAACCCGAGCAACGTGGGCACCTTCGCCGGCTCGATTCAGTTCTTCGACTCGAATCCCTCGAGCCCCATCGGCACGGTGCCCATCACCGGCGCGTCCGCGACCGGCTGCCTCACGCTCTCGCCGGAGCAGGTGAACTTCGGCTCGGTGCCCGGCACGTGTCCCGCCTCGACGCAGACCATCACCGCCACCAACACCTGCACCGGCAACGTGGACATCTCCTCGGTGACGCTCGGCGCGGGCACGAACGAGTTCTCCATCACCGGCGGCGTCACCAGCGCGCACACGCTCGCGCCGGGCGGCGCGGAGACGTTCACCGTGGCCTACGAGCCCACCGACGACAGCCTCGATTTGCGGTCGTTCATCGTCACCACGGCCGATGGCGTGGCGCACACCGTGGGCATGCAGGGCGTGGGCGTGATGACTCCCACGCACACGGACACGTTCTCCGAGAGCTCACAGGCCAAGGTCGACGTGCTCTTCATCGTCGACAACTCGGGCTCCATGACTGACAAGCAGGACAAGCTCGCCGCGAACTTCCAGCAGTTCCTTTCGTCGGCGCTGGCCAACAACGTGGACTTCCGCATCGTGGTCACCACCACCGGCATCCTCCCCGCGACGGGCGGCTGGGTGCAGTGCCCCGGCGGCCTCTCCGGCGGCGACGACGGCCACTGGTTCCCCGAGGACAACAGCTCGCCGCGCATCCTCACGCCGCAGACGCCCAACCTCCAGGCGGCCTTCGCCACCAACGTGCACGTGGGCACCTGCCACTGGCTGGAGCAGGGCCTGGAGAGCGCCAAGGACGGCCTCTCGCAGCCGCTGGTCAGCGAGGTCGACGACCCGAACACGCCGCTCCCCAACGACGGCAACGCCGGCTTCCTGCGGAGCGACGCGCGGCTCTCGATGGTCATTGTGGGCGACGCCGACGACCAGAGCCCGGACACGCTCCAGAACTACGAGCAGTTCTTCAAGGACCTCAAGGGCGACGTGCCCGGGCAGTTCGTCTTCAGCGGCATCGTCACGCCGGACAACAAGGCCTCCACGTGCCCCAACGGCGAGTCGTCGGGCGATCGCTACATGCAGCTCGCGCGCGACACCGGCGGCGACGTGGAGAACATCTGCGACTCCGACTGGGGCGCGCCGCTGGCCAACATCGCCACCGCGTCGCTGGGGCCCGTGCAGAGCTTCCCGCTCTCGGGGCATCCCTCCGACCCGACGCAGATCACGGTCACGGTGAACGGCCAGCCGGTGACCTCGGGCTGGTCGTACGACCCCACCAGCAACACGGTGGTCTTCACCCAGGGCTCGGCGCCGCCCACGGGCTCGAGCGTGCAGATCACCTATCCGGTGGGTTGTTAACCAGACGGTGATGTCACCGAAACGTCAAGCGCGCTGCTTCCGCGCGCACTCGGGGCAGAGCCCCTCCACCTGCACGCGGATGTTCGAGACCTTGAAGCCCTTGAGTCGGGTGGGCGGGAGCTGCAGGCCGTCGAGGTCGGCGTCGTAGAGGTCGAGCACGGCCTTGCAGGCGGTGCACACCAGATGGTGGTGGTGATCCAGGTTCGCGTCGAAGCGGGCCGTCTCGTGCAGCGGCGTGAGCTCGCGAATGATGCCCAGCTGCTGCAGCGCCTCGAGGTTCTTGTAGACCGTCGCCAGCGACAGGTTGGGAATCTCGGTGCGCACGGCCTCGTAGAGCGCCTCGGCGTCGGGGTGCGACTCGGAGCGCAGCAGGGCGCGGTAGATCGCCAGGCGCTGCGGCGTCACGGCCAGGCCGGCGTCGCGGCAGCGCTCGGCGAGCCGCTCGAGGCGCGTGGCCACCTCGGTCTCGTTCATGCGCATGGGCTGCTCCAGATCGCTTCTCGACATGTCTCGAAGACTAGGACGGCTCCAGGTCGGCCGCCAAAGAACGGCACTGCGCCGCTGTGAGCGTCACCCGGTGGTCGTACGCGGGATGGTCCACGACGAGCTCCACCTTGCCGGCGCTCGCCAGCTTGCTCGCCAGGCCGCCGAGCTTGAAGCGCACGTACTGCACGGCCGAGATGCGCGCGCCGTCGTCGCGGTTGGCGTCGAGCTCGCCCTTCACCTTCTCGCCGTCGACGACCAGCCACACGTGCTGGTCGAGGCCAGTGAGCCGGGTGAGCTGGTGCTTCACCTCGTCTTCAGTGCCGCGCAGCTCCACGAGCAGCGTGGCCGAGAGCGCGCCCGGCGGCGGCAACATGGTGTTGAAGGTCTCGAGCTCCTCGGCCACGTGCGAGGGGTCGGTCACCTTCTCGGCCCGGAGGATCTCCATGAGCGTGAACTTCACGGTCAGCCGGTTCTCGAAGACGAAGCTCATGAACGGCCCCACGCCGATGCGTCGGTGGGCCGTCTTCTCGGCGATGACCGACTTGCGGAACTCGTCGCGCACCTGCTCGTAGACCGGCAGCGGCCAGAGGTCGGACGTGGTGAGCTGTTTCATGGTGTGCCTCGCGAAATCTTACCGAATGGTTAATGCGCCTTGGTGGGCGGCGCCGTGAGGTCGACCTTCACCTCGGCGGTGATCTGGTCATCGCTGGGGACGGGGATGCTCGGCGCCGTGCCGCGGTAGCAAGCGGCCAGGATCTTGGCAGGGTGGTACGCGGGCTTGCCGGTGCCCTGGGTGAGCTGCACGCCAGCGAGCGGGCAGTCGGTGACCACCGTCGTCGTCTCGCCCGCGTTCTTCACGTCCTCGACGGCCTTCTTGGCCACGTTGAGCGAGTGCTGGAAGAACTCCTTCTTCATGCCCCAGGTGCCGTCCATGCCGCAGCAGCGGTCGACCATCTCGATCTCTGCGCCGGTGGCCTTGAGCAATTCGCGCCCTCGGAAGCCGATGTTCTGGACCTTGTTGTGGCAGGGCACGTGGTACGCCACCTTGCCCATCTTTCCCTTGAAGGCGCGCGAGAGCTGCTTCTTGCGCAGCATCTGCAAGAAGAAGTCGCCCACGTCCATCACGGCATCGGCGACTGCTTTCGCCTCGGGCGTCTTCAGCAGGCTCGGGTACTCGGTCTTGAGCAAGAGCGTACACGACGGCCCCGGCGAGAGGATCTTGCGGCCCTCCTCGACGGCGTGAATCAGCGACGCCACGTTGGCCTGCGCTTGCGCCTTGCACCGCTCGAGATCGCCCGCGTCGAGGAAGGGCATGCCGCAGCAGCGCTGGGCGGGCACGGTCACGTCGCAGCCGTTCTTCTCCAGCACGTCGATGACGGCCTTGGGCGTCTCCGGATCGTTGTTGTTTCCGTAGCAAGTATAGAAGAGCGCGACCTTGGGCTTCTCGGGCTCGAACGCGCCGCGCTCGTGGTTCTCCCACCAGTCGACGAACGTCTCGCTGTGCCACGAGGGCAAATCGCGATCGCGGTGCACGCCGATGGTGTGCTCCATCAGCATGCGGTTGAAGGCGTTGTGCTGGGCGGCGTTCGCGATGGGCGCCACCTTGGACATGATCTTTCCGACGGCGTCGGTCTCGCCGAGCACGCGCTCGCGGATGCCGATCCCTTCATCTTCCGCGCGGACGATCTTGGCGCGCACCATGAGCCGCGGGAAGTCCACGGCGAACTCATGAGGCGGCACGTACGGACACTTCGGAAAACACAACTTACAATTGTAACAAAGGTCGACGGTGGTCCGGATCTCCGCTTCGGACATGTTCCCGACGACGTCCTCCGAGCGCACCTCGACGTTCTTCAAGTGCTCGGCGGCCTCGTGCTCCTCGATGGCCTCGCCGCTGGCCTTCACGGTGAAGAGCGCGCCCTCGGCCTCGGCGCGGTGCGGATCGCGCTTGTCGATGGCCTCGAACATGAACGGGAAGCTCGGGCACAGGTTGAAGCACAGCCGACAGCCGTTGCAGATCTCGAAGACCCGCTTCAGCTCCGCGTCGAGGACGTCCTTGTCCCAGAAGCGCTTGTCGTCGTGATCGTACTGCGTCAGATCGGCTGGACCGTGGGACATGCTCGTTCAGTTCCTGGTTCCTAGTTCCTGGTTCCTGGTTGTTGGACCAGGAACCAGGAAACTAAAAAGTATTACTTGATGCTCTCGAGCATCTTCTGGAACTTGCCGGCGTGCTGCTTCTCGGCCTTGGCGAGGGTCTCGAACCACTCGGCCACCTCGTTGAAGCCCTCCTCGCGCGCGGTCTTGGCGAAGCCCGGGTACATGGTCGTGTACTCGTAGGTCTCGCCGGCCACCGCGGCCTTGAGGTTGTCCTCGGTGGGACCGATGGGCAGGTTGGTCGCCGGGTCGCCGGCCGACTTGAGGAAGTCCAGGTGGCCGTGCGCGTGGCCCGTCTCACCCTCGGCGGTGTCGCGGAAGTTGCCGGCCACCTCGGGGTAGCCCTCCACGTCGGCCACCTTCGCGAAGTACAGGTAGCGGCGGTTCGCCTGGCTCTCGCCAGCAAATGCGGCCTTCAGGTTGTCGTGCGTCTTGGTGCCCTTGATCGCGGCCATGGTGATTCTCCTCTGTGAAAGGGTTTCGATGAGGGCCGCAGAACCCGTCTGCGGCGCGTCGAGAATAATTATCGACGTCGATTCCGGTCGCAACAGCAATCGCACGCGAAGGGCTTGCGGTCGCGCGCGATGCGCGGCACTTGTCAGCGCGTTCACACGAGGGAACCCATGGCCACACCGCCCGGCGCCGAGCACTCGAGCGAGCTCACCGCGGAGCTACAGCGCGCGCTCGCGGCGCAAGGGCCGTCGTACAAGCCGCGCACCGAGCACAAGGACGGCGAGGTGCCGCAATTCACCAACCGGCTCATCCTCGAGACCAGCCCGTACCTGCTGCAGCACGCGCACAACCCGGTGAACTGGTTTGCGTGGGGCAAGGAAGCGTTCGACGAGGCGAAGCGGCTGAACCGGCCGATCCTGCTGAGCGTCGGCTACGCCACGTGTCACTGGTGTCACGTGATGGAGCGCGAGTCCTTCGAGGACGTGGCGATCGCGTGCTTCATGAACGAGCACTACGTGTGCATCAAGGTGGACCGCGAGGAGCGCCCGGACGTCGACGCCATCTACATGAGCGCGGTCCAGGCGCTTCACGGCTCGGGCGGCTGGCCGATGACGGTCTGGATGGATTTGCAGCAGCGGCCGTTCTTCGCGGGCACGTACTTCCCCGCGCGCGACGGCGATCGCGGCACGCGGCACGGCTTCCTGACCATGCTGCGCGAGCTCCATCACCTTTTCGTTAACGATCCGAATCGTGTGGCTGAAGCGGCGCAGTCGCTCGCGGAGGCGGTGAAGAGCGATCTCGCGGAGGGCGGCGTGTCGAGCGCGCTGCCGGATGGGCGCGTGATCGACGCGGCGGTCGAGTACTTCGAGCGCGCGTTCGACCCGGTGCACGGCGGCACGATGCGCGCGCCGAAGTTTCCGTCGAACATCCCCATTCGCTTGATGCTGCGGCACCACGCGCGAACGGGCGACGCGAAGGCGCTGCAGGTGGCCACGTTCACCCTCGAGAAGATGGCCGCGGGCGGCATGCACGACCAGCTCGGCGGCGGCTTCCATCGGTACTCGACGGACCGCGAGTGGCTCGTGCCGCACTTCGAGAAGATGCTCTACGACAACGCCATGCTCGCGGTGGCGTACGCCGAGGCGCACCAGGTCACGGGCCGCGCCGACTTCGCGCGCGTCACGCGGGCCACGCTCGAGTATCTGCTCGCGGAGATGAGGTCGCCCGAGGGTGCTTTCTACTCGGCGACCGACGCCGACTCCGAGGGCGAAGAGGGCCTCTTCTTCGTCTGGGGCGAGGACGAAATTCGCCGCGCGCTCGGCGCCGAGGCCGAGCGGTTCATTCGCTTCTACGGCGTCACCAGGTCCGGAAACTTCGAGGGTCGAAACATTCTCTTCGTGGCCAAGCCCGACGAGGACGAGTGGAAGCCGCTCGAGTCCGCGCGGCGCACGCTCTACGCGATTCGGGCCAAGCGCGAGCCGCCCCTTCGCGACGACAAGATCCTCGCGGCCTGGAACGGACTCGCGATTTCAGCGTTCGCAGTCGGCGGACGCGTCCTGCGTGAGCCGCGCTTCCTCGAGGCGGCGTCGCGTGCCGCGAGCTTCGTGCTCGAGAAGATGCGGGTGAACGGCCGGCTGACGCGCAGCTTCAAGGACGGCCGCGCGCGGCACGACGGCTACCTCGACGACTACGCGTTCGTCACCGCGGGCCTCATCGATCTCTACGAGTCCACGTTCGATCGGCGTTGGCTGCGCGAGGCGATCGCGCTCACGGAAGAAGTCGATGCGCACTTTGCCGACAAGGATCGCGGCGCCTGGTTCCTGACCCGCGACGACCACGAGGTGCTGCTCGCGCGCGAGAAGCCGAACCACGATGGCGCCGAGCCTTCGGGCACCTCGGTGCAGACCATGAACGCGCTTCGGCTCGGGGAGCTCACGCAGCAAGCGAAGTTCCGCGAGTCGGCCGAGCGCGCGCTGGCGTGCTTTGGGCCCGCGCTGGGCGAGCGATCGATCGCATTAACCGAAATGTTACTTGCGCTCGAGTTCGCGCGGTCGACGCCGAAAGAGATTGTCCTGGTGTGGCCCGATGCGGAGTTGCCCGCCGATTTCGCCGAGGTGCTCGCCAGGACCTTCGTGCCCGCGCGCGTGATTGCCGGCGCGCGCCAAGCCGACGTCGACGAGCTGGCGAAGCTCGTGCCGCTGGCGGGCGAGAAGGGCGCGCAGAACGGCCAGGCGACCGCCTACGTGTGCGAGCGCGGCGCCTGCAAGTTGCCCGTGACGGAGCCGAACGCGTTCACCCAGCAGCTGAAGTGAGGCGTTCGCGCGCGTAACGGGCGGCATCGCTGTCGGGGTACTGCTCGACCACGCGGCGATACACGACCATCGCCTCATCTGGCGCGCCCAGCTTCTCGGCGCAGAGCCGCGCGAGGATCACCAGCGCGCGCGGCGCGACGTCGGCCTTGGGCGTGCGCATCACGATGCCGCGCAGCACCTCCGCGGCGATCTGCGGCTCGCCGGCCGTCGAGAACATCTGCGCCACGGCCAGGTGCTGCGCTGGATCGATGGCCAGCGCGGGAATGTCGCCCTGGCGGTAGCGCTCGAGCGCCGTGGCCACGTCGCCGCGACCAATGGCCGCGACGAGCGCCTCGCGTGGATCCTCGAGATCGATCGGCTGAAGCCGCTTGGCGCGCTCCGCTTCGGTCTCGGGATCCGGTGGCGGCGTCCAGGTGCCCTCGGGAGCGGCCCGCGGGCGCAGCGGAACGCGGAACTTCGTGGGATCTCCGTGCGCGAGGAGCTCGGCGTGCGTGAAGAGCAGCATGCCGGCCGCGCTGGCCACGGCCGCGAGGAGCGCGGCGACCACGACGTGCGCACCGAAGTTCTCGAGCTCGTGATCCATGAGGCGCATGTCGCCGTCGATGGCCACGCCCGGCATCCACGCCACCATGAGCTGCATCAGCGCCCAAGCGGCGACGACAACCCGCAGCTTCCCCACGTCGCCGCCGAGCCGCGACTCGAGGCGCGGCAGCTCCCAGGGCAGCGCCATCATCGTGTGCGGACCATCGACCCCCGCAGCGACCAGCGCCGGCGGCACGAGCCAAATCGCCAGCGCGACGAGAATCCACGCGACCGGGCTCGCGACGGGGATCGCGAGCTGTCCCCAGTGGCTCACGAGCGCGGCGCCCAGCGCGAGCGGTCCCAGCGTGGGCAGCCCGCGCCAGAACAGACTGACCCAGCCATCGGCGATGTCGCCGTACGTCGGCACGCCCACGAGCGGCAGCCCCTGGTCCGCGCGTCGGAGCATCATCGCGAACGCGCCGATCACCACGAACTGGCCCAGCACCCAGCCTTGGCCGCCCCAGGTGGCCACCGTCTGCTGCGCCACGGCCAGCACCACGGCGAACGCGAGGGGCAGCAGCTGACCGACGTTCGCCAGCGCCGCCGCGAAGGAGAAAGGCTCCACCTGCGCGCGCGGCACGAGGATGGGAACGGCGATGCCGCCGCATGCCGCGCAGATGGGCAGCACCCCGGCCCCGACGTACTTCTTGGCCGCGCAGAGCTCGCAGAGATCGCGCTGGCACGCCCCACAGTGCCACGCGGCCACGGATGGCGGATGCCGGCTGCACTGTGGGTCGCGCGCCACGCCTCGACGCTGCGGCAGGGGAGGGCAGCCGGTCAAGCGTGCTGTCGACACCGCGGCGGAGGTGGTCTAGACAACGCTGCGATGACGCCCCGCACGCGCCTCTGCGCAGCGCTCTGCCTCGTGCTCGCCGCGTGCGTGCACGATCCGTACGACGACGCGCGCGAGAAGGACACGCCCGACGCCTACCAGCAGTTCCTGCGTGCGCACCCCGCGGAGCACGGCTCTTCCGAGGCGCACGCGCGGCTCGCCCAGCTCCGGTTCGCCGAGGCGCGCCAGGCGCACACCGTGCTCGGGTACAAGCGCTTCCTCGAGGATTTCCCCGACAGCGAAGAGGCGCCGGACGCGCTGAAGCTGCTCGAGTCGCTGCGCTTCGCCGCGGCGCAGTCGGTGGGCTCGGCCCAGGCCTGGCGCGACTTCCTGCGCGATCATCCCGACGGCGCCCACGCCACCCAGGCCCGGACCGCGCTCGACGACGTGAGCTGGAAGCAAGCCCAGGCGTCGACCACCGCGGCTGCGATGCGCGAGTACCTGGCGCACTTCCCCGAGAGCGTGCACCGCGCGGAGGCCGAGCGCGTCGTGGACGATCGCGCGTACGCCGAGTCGCGCGCGGCCGGCAACAAAGGGCTCCTCGACTACCTCGAGCACAGCCCCAACGGCGCCCACCGCGACGAGGCTCGCGGCCAGCTCTCGGCGCAAGAGGCGGAAGCGCTCGCCGATGGCGGCGACCTCGCGGGCGCGTATGCGCTGGCCGAGCGCGTCCATGGTCCCGAGGCCGAGCCGCTCATGCAGCGCCTGGCCCAGCGCGAGCTCGCCGAGGTGGCTGCTGCGCTGGATCCCACGGCGCTCCGGCAGCTCGCGTCGCGGCGTCCGCAGGTGGCGACGGCGGCCAACGAGCTGGCCAAGAAGATCGAGCACGACGGCAAGACCAAGGCGCTCCGTGCGCAGCTCGCGCACCTCGATCCGCTCGAGTTCGGCCGGCCGCCCGAGGAGCTGGTGCGCGCCCTCGACGCGCCGGATCCGCGCGATCGCTGGCTGGCCGCCGAGGAGCTGGGCGCGCTGGGGGCGCAGTCGGCGTACGAGAAGCTCGTCGACGTGGCCGCCGATGCGCGCTTCGAAGAGCTGCGGCTGCGGGCGTTCGCGGCGCTGCAGCAGCTGGTGGCGCGGACGGGCAAGGACGCGGCCGCCGTCGACGCCCGGAGCCGGCTGGAGAAGCTCCGCCGCATGGCCTCCAGCCCGCGCATGTACTTGAAGATCGCCATCGTCGAGGAGCTCGCCGGAATGCGCGTCGAGGCCCTGGCCGACTACCAGCGCTGCCTGCGCGGCGACGCCGCCGACCTGCTCGCGCTGCGGCGCCTGCTGGAGCTCGAGCCGCCCGGCTTCGAGCGCGCGGTGGCCGCGCGGCGCCTGGCGGTGACCGTGATCGACGAGATCACCGCGCACACCTCGGCCGAGGGCGATCCGCCGCTGCTCGCGTCACGCTGGCTCTGTGGCGTCGCCCACGACGCCGACGCCGCCCAGACCGCGCTTGCAAAGCTGCCCGAGACCGTGGCCAAGGACGCCCCCGAGGACATGAGCGCCTTCCGGGCGCGCGCCCGCGAGGCCCAGGCCCAGGCCCACGCGCGGCTCTCCGACGCCGAGGACGCCGCGCGCGCCGAGCAGAGGACCCACGTCGCCTGCGAGGCCGACGACGTGTTGCCTCGCATTCAGGACGGGGTGAAGGCGCGGCTGGCTGCGGTGGCCGCGCTTGCCGCAGCAAAGTCCGAGCTGGCGCAGTATCCCTTGAGGCAGGTGGCCCGACGCGACCCGTCGGCCGAGGTGCGCCAGGCGGCGCTCCAGGCGCTCGCGCCGCCCAACACGCCAATCTCGCGGAGGTGACGCGATGGATCCCTTGACCGCAAAGTCGCGCGACGAGCTGCTGGAAGAGCTCGCGCGCCGCCACCGCGACCTCCTCAAGCCCGGCGAGAAGTTCGAGCTCGTGGCCGAAGAGAACGCGCGCGGGGTGCGCGCTGTCCTGGCCCTGGCCGGTGGCGCGGATGGCACGCGCGTGGAGATGGAGGCCCGCGTCGACGCCAAGCAGAGCGGGCTCCGCGGCGATTCGGCACTCTCGGTGGTCCTCGACGCGCTGGACCTCTCGTTCGGCGAGTTCCTGGAGGCCGGGCGGACGGAGCGGCTCTCGGCTGCCTTCGAGCAGCGCGACCTGGAGGGCGTGCCCGTGGCCCTGCGCGGGCGGGTGCGGCGGCCGGCGCTCGAGGCCGAGGCCAACCGGCTGCTGGGCGAGGCCGAGTCGGACGAGTGGGCGGACTGAAGCTGTCCGAAGACGGCAAGCGACATTTCCAAGGCGGAAACATCTGCTCTCGACAGGCGGTGTCAGTTCTGTCCGAATGCGGTCGCCCGGACGAACACCCGGCCGGGAGCGGGGTTGAAATAGCCCGGCCCGGGGGTTCGTAGGTGCGCCCGGGCGCCGGCTGCGAGTGCGGGTTTGCGGTGGGCGGGTGGATTGGGAGGTAGCGACAGATGCGCAGCTTGCGCGCCATCGCCGGCACCATCTTCGACCCGGTGGGCACGTTCCGCGGCCTCGCCGAGGGGCCGAAGACGCTCCTGGCCCTCCTCTTCGTGGTCCTGGCCCAGCTCTCCGTGCCGCTCGCCCTCTCCGGGCGCCTCGACACCCGCGCCGCGGCCATGAACGAGCTCGGCCCGAAGATCGGCGAGATGACCGATCGCGACGTCAGCGAGGCCATCCAGCAGAAGGAGAAGATCGCCAGCGTGATCATCGTGGCCAAGGCCCTGGTCGGGCCGCCGCTGCTCGCGCTGGAGCTGACCATCGTGCTCTGGCTCTGGGGGCGGTACCTGCGCGGAAAGCCCGCGTTCGGCGTGCTGTACTCGCTGTGCACCCACGCGCAGATCCCGTTCGCGCTGCGCGCGCTGGGCCGGACCGCGGTCATCCTGGGGCGAACCCAGATCGAGCCCGACGAGGTGGACAACCTGCTCCCCTCGGGCCTGGCGCCGCTCTTTCATGGCTCGCAGCCGATTGCGCACGCGCTCGCCGGCGCCGACCTGTTCCTGCTTTGGACCGCGGTGCTCCTGGGCATCGCGCTCTACGCCGCTGGAAAGCTCTCGGTCACCCGAGCGGTCGTCGGAATGACCTTGGCCTACGCCGCGTTCGTGGCCGTCTTCCTGGTGGCGCTGCCCGGCCTTGGAGGGGCCTAGACAGCCATGCTGCACACCCTGGTGCTCCTCGCGCTGGCGCAGGTGGCGGATCCGTCCGCTGCCCGAACGCTCACCCTCGAACAGGCCTTTGGTCTGGCGGACACGAACCACGTCGACGTGCAGCTCGCCGACCTCTCCCTGCAGCAGGCCGCGCAGGACGAGAAGGGCAGCTACGCGGGCATCCTGCCGCGGGCGGACCTCGCGGCCCAGCTCTCGAAGTCGTACTCCAAGAACAACCAGGTCCTCATCGAGAACGGGGCGGCGGTGCCCGTCACCAGCGGCTGGGTGCCCACGTTCTGGGGCGCGCAGCTGACCGCCCAGCAGAACATCATCGACGGCGGCAAGTGGTGGACGCGCATCTCCAAGGGCCACGCCGACCGCGAGGCCGCGGAGGCCCAGCTCGCCGAGGCGCGGCTGCAGGCCCACCAGACCGTCGGACACCTCTTCTACGAGCTCGTCCGCGCCGGGCGAAGCCTGGAGATCCTGCAGGTGAACGTGCAGCGCTCACAGGAGCAGGTGGATCGGGCGCAGGCGCTGTTCGAGGCCGGCCGCGGGCCCAAGAGCGACTACTACGCCGCGCAGGTGAACCTCGCGAACGACGAGATCGCCGTGGCCCAGCAGCGCGCCAAGACGGACGTGGCCCGCAACAACCTCAACATCGCCCTGGGCCAGGCGGCGGAGCAGCCCATCGACGCCAAGCCGCCGGATCTCTCCGCGCGGCCGGCGACCGTCAACGCGAGCCAGGCCGACGAACAAGCCTTGAAGGCTCGCCCCGGTCTGGCCGCGCTGCGCAAGCAGATCGACTCGTCCGGCATGACGATCACCCTCGCCAAGGGCGACTATTACCCGGCGCTGAACGCGTCGCTCATGTACCAGTACCAGCGCGCGCCAGCGGGTGTCGTCACCGACAATGCGCCGTGGAACAACTACACCGCCACCGGCTCGCTGAATCTGCAGTGGAACCTCTTCAATGGTCGCAGCACGGACGTCGCGGTGCAGAAGGCCGAGCTCGCGCAGAGCGCCGCGCGCGTGAACCTCATCAAGAGCGAGCGCCAGGTCACCCAGGACACCGAGACGGCCGTGCGCACCCTGACCGTGAACCTCGAGGCGCTCAGCCTCGCCGAGAAGGCGAACCAGGCCGCGAACCTGGGGCTGCAGCTCGCGCAGGAGCGGTTCAAGGCCGGCGCGGCGTCGAACCTGGAGGTCCGCGACGCGCAGCTCAAGCTCACCTCCGCCGAGCTCAACCTCGTCTCCACGCAGATCGACGTGCACCTTGCGGATCTCGACGTCCGCGCCGCCGAGGGGGCCCTGTGACCCCGCGGTCTGCGACACTCTGAGGCCATCATGATCAAGCGCATCGTCATCGGAATCGTGCTCTTGGGAGCGGTGGTGGGCATCACCATCGCCGGCTTGAAGCCCAAGCCGCCCAAGCCCACCGACGTCCAGGTCACCAAGGCCAGCCGCGAGGCCATCACCCGGACCATCACGTCGGCGGGCAAGCTCGCGTCGGCGACCACGGTGAAGATCAACTCCAACGTGTCGGGCGACATGGTGGAGCTGAACGTCAAGGTCGGGGACAAGGTCCACAAGGGCGAGGTGCTCGCCAAGATCGATCCCACCCGCTACCGCGCGCAGGCCAAGAGCGCTCAGGCCGCGCTCAGCGCCGCGCAGGCCGACGTGGGCGTGTTGAAAGTGCAGATGGTGCACGACCAGGCCGAGCTCGAGCGCGTGAACAACCTGCACGCCAAGGGCATGAGCTCGGATGCCGAGGTGGAGCAGCAGAAGAGCCTGGTGGCCGGCGACGACGCCAAGCTCGCCGCCGCCCAGCAGCGCGCCGACCAGGCCAGGGGCCAGCTCGACGAGGCCGACGACTACCTCTCCAAGTGCACGCTGGCGGCGCCCATCGACGGCGAGGTCATCGAGCTCGATCGTCAGCAGGGCGAGCGCGTCCGCGGCAGCGACTTGTCCGAAGACGTGGTGATGGTGCTCGCCACGCTGTCGCAGATGGAGGTGAAGGTCGAGGTCGGCGAGCACGAGGTGGTGTACCTGCACCTCGGCGACAAGGCCGACGTCGAGCTCGACGCCATCGAGGGCAAGAAGTTCCCCGGCCAGGTCATCGAGATCGGCCAGAACGCCATCATCCGCAACCCGGGCACCGAGGCGGAGGTGATCAGCTTCCCCATCCGCGTGGCGCTCGAACAGCGGCCGCCGGGCGCGCTCCCGGGCATGAGCTCCACCGTGCGCGTGAGCACCGAGACGCACGAGAAGGCGGTGGTGTTGCCCATCCAGGCCGTCACGGTGCGACCGGAGAAGGTCATCGCCAAGGCGCCGCCGCCGAGCGAGACGAGCATCAAGACCGCCGACGCCAACACGCCCGGCAAGGGCGAGATGGCCAAGGTCGTCTTCGTGATGAAGGACGGCAAGGCGCAGCTCCGCCAGGTGCACACCGGACTGTCGAGCGAGACAGACGTGGAGATCGTGGACGGCGTCCAGGAGGGCGAGGAGGTCATCTCCGGTCCGTACCGGACCGTGGCCAAAGAACTGAAGGACGGCGACACCGTGCACGAGACCAAGCCGGGCGAGGGCGGCGGCCCCGGCAACGGCCCGGGAGGCGCGTAGGTCATGGCCACGCCCGCCACCGACGCGTCCCCCGGCGCGCTCATCCGCCTCGAGGGCATCGAGCGCACCTACCGGGTGGGCGGCGAAGAGGTGCACGCGCTGCGCGGTGTGTCGATCGACATCGCCCACGGCGAGTGGGTGGCGATCGTGGGCCAGTCGGGCTCGGGCAAGAGCACGCTCATGAACGTGCTCGGCTGCCTCGATACGCCGACCGCGGGCCGCTACCTCCTCAACGGCAAGGACGTCTCGCACATGGGCGACGACGAGCTGGCCGACGTCCGCAACCAGGAGATCGGGTTCATCTTCCAGACGTTCCAGCTGCTGCCGCGCGACTCGGCGCTCGCGAACGTGGAGCTGCCGCTGGTGTACCGCGGCGTCGGCTCGCGCATGCGGCGCAAGATGGCCATCGAGGCGCTGGAGAAGGTCGGCCTCGCGGACCGCATGAAGCACAAGCCCAACGAGCTCTCCGGCGGTCAGCGCCAGCGCGTGGCCATCGCCCGCGCGCTCGTGGGAAAGCCCTCGCTGCTGCTCGCCGACGAGCCCACCGGCAACCTGGACTCCGCGACCGGCGAAGACATCGTGAAGCTCTTCGGCGAGCTGCACCGCCAAGGCAACGCGATCGTGCTGGTGACGCACGCGCCCGAGCTCGCCGCGCGGTGTCCGAGAGCGGTGAAGATCAGCGACGGCAAGGTGGTCGCGGATGGGCCAGGAAGAGAGGTCAGCGGAGTTCTCAAGGCTTCGTGACGCAATCGCGGGACGTGGGTCGTGGGCCGTGGGTCGTTCGGTGAACCCAGAGCGTTGAGCGGGGTTGTGACAAGACGATGCTGAAGCTGATTCGCGAGCTCCTGGAGAACGTCCGCATCGCGGTGGTCGCCTTGACCGGCAACCGCTTGCGGACCGTGCTCACCTTGCTCGGCATCGGCATCGGCGTGGCCACGCTCATCGCCATCTTCGGGATCATCCAGGGACTGAACAGCAGCTTCTCCAGCCAGCTGGATGCGCTGGGAAGCTCGAGCCTCACCATCTCGCAGCGCCCGTGGATCATGGGCCCGCAGAACTGGTGGAAGTTCCGCAACCGCCCGCGCGTGACCATCCGCGACTTCCAGGAAGTGAAGCGCCAGAGCCAGCTCGCGAACGCCGTGGCGCCGAGCGTGGGCGACTCGTACGAGATCAAGTGGGGGGACAAGAGCATCCCCACGGTGCAGACCGTGGGCACCACCGAGGACTTCTCCGTCGCCCGCGGCACCTTTCCGCACGTGGGCCGCTTCATCTCCGACACCGACAACGATCTCCGCCAGCGCGTGGTGGTGCTCGGCCCCGACGTGTCCGACCCGCTCTTCGGCAGCAGCGAAGCGGCCGTCGGCCACTGGATCCAGATTGGCCGCGAGCGCTACCAGGTGATCGGCGTGCTCGATCGCCGCGGCAAGCTGCTGGGCCAGAGCCTCGATCTCATCGCCATCGTGCCGTTCGAGACCTTCCGCAATGACTTCGGCGCCCGGCGCGGCATCAACATCGCCGTCTCCGCCACCGACCCCAAGGCGCTCGACGCCCTCGAGGATGAGACCACCACCATCCTGCGCCGCGTGCGCGGCCTGCGCCCCGAGCAGGACGACAACTTCACCATCAACCGCCAGGAGCAGTTCACCAAGCTCTACGACCAGCTCACCGGCACGCTCTACGCGGTGGCGCTGGGCGTGGGCCTCATCACGCTGGTGGTGGGCGGCATTGGCATCATGAACATCATGCTGGTCTCGGTGCGCGAGCGGACGCGCGAGATCGGCGTGCGGCGGGCGCTGGGCGCGCGCAAGCGCACCATCGTCACCCAGTTCCTCTTCGAGAGCGTGGCGGTGAGCCTCGCGGGTGGCGGCGCGGGCACGGCGCTGGGCCTGACGGTCGCGCACCTGGTGGGCGAGCTCACGCCGCTCGCTGCGGCAGTCACGCCGTCCGGCATCCTGCTCGGTGTGGCCTTCAGCACGGTGGTGGGTGTGCTCTTCGGCATCTGGCCGGCGTGGAGCGCGGCCAACCTGGACCCGGTGGAAGCGCTTCGCTACGAGTGAACCATGGTCGCGCTCTGGGACACCTTGATGCTGGCCTTCCGCGCCCTCAGCGCCAGCAAGCTGCGCTCGGCGCTCACCCTGCTGGGCATCATCATCGGCGTGACCACGGTCGTGGCGATGATGGCGCTCATCGAGGGCCTGCGGAACAAGGTCGACGAGCAGCTCGCGGGCCTGGGCGCCGGCGTGTTCCAGGTGCAGAAGTGGCCGCACGGTCCCAATTCGAAGGACTGGCACATCTTCGCCAAGCGCAAGGACCTGACCATGGCCGACGCGGCGCTCCTGCGCACGCTGCCGAGCGTGGCCCAGGTGGGCTGCGAGGCCTGGGAGGGCGCGAAGAAGGTGTCGAGCCACTTCGCCAGCACCTCGGCGAACCAGGTGATCGTGGGCGCCACGCCCGAGTTCCTGGAGAACAACGGCCTCAACCTCGCCCACGGCCGCTTCCTCACCGACGACGACATCCTCGACGAGCGCCCGGTGGCCGTCATCGGCTACGACGTGGTGGACACGCTCTTCCCCGGGCAGGAGCCGGTCGGCCAGGAGATCATCATGGCCGGCGCGGTGTACCGCGTGGTGGGCGTGTTCGCGCGGCAGGGCGCGGGGCTCTTCGGCGACTCGCAGGACAACATCGTCGCGCTGCCCATCACCCAGTTCTTCCTGCACTACGGCAAGGCGCGCTCGCTCAACATCACCATCAAGGCCAAGGACCCGAAGCTCATGTCCGTGGCGCAAGATGAAGTGGTGGGCGCGCTTCGTCGCCGCAGGCAGGTGGCGCCGACCGCCGAGAACGACTTCGAGATGTTCAACAACGAGACGGCCGCCGAGACCTTCAACAACCTCTCCAAGACCATCTCCGCGGCCACGGTGGGCGTATGCCTGTTGAGCCTGCTCGTGGGCGGCATCGGCGTGCTCAACATCATGCTCGTGTCGGTGAGCGAGCGGACCAGCGAGATTGGCGTGCGCAAGGCGCTGGGGGCGCGCAAGCGCCGCATCCTCATGCAGTTCACGGTGGAGGCCATCGTGCTCTCGCTGCTGGGCGGCGCCATCGGCGTGCTGCTCGGCGTGGGCATCTCCGTGGGCGTGCGCGAGCTGACCCAGATCCCCACCGAGGTGCCGATCTGGGCGGTGGGGCTCGGGCTTGGAGTGAGCACGCTCACCGGGCTCATCTTCGGCATCTACCCGGCGTCGCGCGCCGCGCGGCTGGATCCCGCGCTGGCCATGCGGGCGAGCTGAGCTCGGGCATCGGCTTGCTGCACGACCAGGACGATCTCGCTCCTAACCCGAATGGACTGCGGCTCGGCCCTCGTGGCGTGCGCGCACGTTCACGGTGTCGCGACGCCCGCCAAACGGGCCAGCGCCGGTGCCCATCTGGCGTCCTGGCCGCGCAAACGAGGAGGCGGCTCTCCCGAGCGGGCATGCCTCGAAGCCCATTGGGCGAACGCGCTTCGCCCGCTGGCGCGCGCGTGAGCCCGGGCGGCGGGCCCGCGGTTCCAATTGGCTGGGCTGCGGGCACAGAGGGAGCACGGAGCAGCCCAGTTGGCATGCGCGCGAGCCAAGCGGGCTGACCTCTCCGCCAGCGAGGCTTGGGCCCGAGCCCATGGGCGCTTCGACCAGGCCCTGCGTGCTGCCGCCTGAGCACTCCGGGCCAGGGGGGATCAGACGCCCATCGACACCGACGTCCGGCCCTTGAGCAGCTTGATGGGCTGGATGGCCATCATGTTCATGAAGACCTTGAGCAGCTCGGGGTCGAACTTGTTGCGCATCTCGCTCCACATGAGCATCAGCGCGATCTGCGGGCCGTAGGCGTCGCGGTAGGGGCGCCGTGAGGTGAGCGCGTCGTAGGTGCAGGCGATGGCGATGATGCGCGAGTAGAGCGCGAGCTGCGCCTTCGGGATGATCATCGTGATGTTGCCGCGCGAGTCCTTCACGGCCGCGCCGAACTCCACCTTGCACTCCTGGGTCACCACCAGGCGGGTGAGGGTGGTGCGGGTGAGCGCGCGCTCGCGGAGGATGCCCGCCACGGCGAGCAGCGGCGCGCGGTTCACGTGCGTCTTCTCTTCCTTGGTGAGCGCGCCCTTCTTCTGCACCATATCCAGCGGGATGAAGGCCATGCCCGCGTCGTGGAAGAGCGCGGTGATGCCCAGCTCGCGCAGCGCTTCCTTCTGCAGGCCCACTTCCTGGCCGAGCACGATGCTGGTGAGCGCCACGTTCACCTGGTGGAAGGCGAGATAGTCGTCGTCGTCCTTGAGCGTGCTCATGCCCAGGAAGTGGGCGCGCTGCTCGGCAGCGATGTCGACGAAGTCTTGAATCACGCGCGCGGCCTTGTTGCCCGAGAGCACCTGGCCGGTCTGGCGCACGCTCTTGATGTACTCGCGGATGTAGACGACGCCGCGGCCGTACACCGTCATCGCGTACTTCTTGCGGTCGACCTTTTGATCGTCGGGGTTCTCGAGGTCGTCCTTGTCGAGCTTCTCTTTTATCTTGGCCCACCGCGTGAGCCGCATGTTGAGGAGCTTGCGGCCCTGCACGCCTTCTTCGGTGGCGTTGTCCTTCTGCTCCTTCGAGAAGATCCAGACGAAGTTCTTGAGCTCCTCCACGTTGGTGGAGCGGGTGAGGGTGATGGCGCCGACGTCCTTGGAGCGCATCTCCTGGAGCAGCTCCTTCACGTTGTCGAGGGAGTTGGGGTCCACCTTCACCAGCATGTTGTTCAGGTAGAAGGCGTTCTTGAGGCCCTGGAGCTCGAGCTTGCCGTCCTTGGCGATGATGGCGTTCGCCGTCTCCACCATGCTGGTGAGCGGCTTCTGGAAGATGGCGTTGTCGGGGTCGTAGAGCTTCACCGAGCGCACGAGCATGTACAGGTTGGCCACCAGGTTGCGGCCCATCGCCTGCAGCTTTTCGTTGTAGGCACGGCCGAGCTCGTCCGTGTTCTCACGGTCGGTGGTCTCGACGTTTCCAATTTTCAGGTTGTCGGCCATGGGCTAGCCCTGGTTGTTCGGATCGCCGGTGAGGGCCTTCTTCACGTTGAACATCGCCTTGCGCGTCGCAGTGAGCAGGTCCTGATCGGCGGTCTTGTCGGCTTCCGCGATCTGCAGGAGCTTGAAGGCCACCAGCGAGGTGCTCTGCCCCAGGCCGTTCACGGCGAGGAGCTTCTCCTCGTTGACCTTCTTCTTGTTGAAGAGCGACGCCTTCTGCTCGAGGATTTGCTTGAAGTAGCCGATGGCGCCAGGCGCGTCGGTGGCGCCGAGCGCGGCGTACACGGCGATCTGCTCCTTCTGATCGCGCTTCTCGAACTCCGCCGACTTGATGACGCGCAAGATCTCCGCCACCGCCTTCTCGCGGTCGTACTTGGAGAGCGCACGTGCGGCGCCCACGCGGACTTGAGGGGCGTCGTCGGAGAGCGCCTCCACCACCAGCTTGCGCGCGCCCTCGGTCTTGGCGCGGGTGATGACGTTGAGCGCCTCCAGGCGCACCGCCAGGTTCCGGTTCTTGAGCGCGGCCGCGAAGATCTTCAACTTGTCGGGGTAGTCGCACTTGTCGATGATGTAGAGCATGTCGTGGACGGTCTGGCTCTTCTCGGAGTTGAGCCGCGCCACGAAGGGCTCCGGGTTGTCCTTGCCGAGGGCCGCGAGCGCGTCGCAGATGAGCACGCGGTTGTCCGGCAGCTCGATGCCGTCGAGGATCTCCAGCAGCGAGAGGATGGTGTTGGAGTCCAACGTCATCAGGTAGCGGAAGATGTCGGGCGCGTTCTTGGGCTTGCCGGCCTTGAGCACGTCGCCGATGCGGTCGAGGCGCTGGCTCTCGCCCATCTTGGCGATGAAGTAGTCGCGGAGCGCCTGCGCCGCCGAGGCGAGCTGCGAGTTGCGCTCCAGCGCCTTGAGCTTCACCAGGATCTGATTGATGGAGGCGAAGTCTTCCTGGAGCAGGAGCGCGTCGAGCACGGATGCAAACGTGTCGCGCATCTCCTCGAGGATGCCGTGGCCGCCGGCCTCCATGGTCTGGAAGAGCACGGTGATGAGCTTGTTGAAGAGCTTGAGCTGATCTTCGCGGAGCTCGTCCTTCACGCGGCGCTTGAGCTCGTCGGTGCTGGTCTCGCCGGCGATGACGGCGCCGCGCAGCTGCTCCACGTTGTCGAGCTTGATGTCGAGGTCTTCCGCAGCCAGGCGCGCGAAGCGGAGGTAGTCCTCGCTGTTCGAGCGCAGGCGGCTGAAGAGGTAGCTCACCACCTTGTCCACTTCGATCTGCACTTCTTCTTCGCTCATCTCGCCGATGGAGAAGCCCTCCACCAGGATGTACTCGATGTGCTCGAAGCTCGCGGTCCACATCTGCGAGAGGATGTCCTCGTCGCCCTTTCGCGTGTCGGAGATGGAGATGAGGGTGAACTTGAGCAGCTCCTCGGCGGTGATGCCGGGGCGGAAGATGAGGGCGCGAATGCCGTCTTTGTAGAACTTGTAAGGGATGTTCTCGCCGGAGTCGGCGGTCCAGAGCAGCTCGTTGAAGAGCGTGAAGGCCTGGGTCTCCACCTTGAACGACACGGCGCCGAGCTGGTCCACGATCTGGCTGAGCGCCTGGTGCGGCTTCTCGATGAACTCCATGTACTTGCCGGTGGCGTGCCGGTAGAGGCCGATGCTCTTGATGGCGCGCTGCAAGTGCTGGATGAACTCGGTGGTGAGCTGGAGCTTCTTCTGGTTCTCGGGCTTGGCGAGGGGGTTCTCTTTGCCATCCTCGAGGAGCTCGGGCTGTTTCTTCGCGACGGCCATTGCCACTCCGGGATCGCGCGCGGGGCGCCAACCTGTTAGCTCCTTCATTGTACCCCTGCGCCGCCAAGCGCCCAACCGGACGAGCCCTCTTGAGAAACGCCCTCCCGCTGCCCTTCGCGCCCGCCCTGGACGCCCTGATGGCGCGCCTCGTCGCGCGCTACACCGGCGGCCGGCCCACGCTGAAGGCGGACGAGGTGGGGGAGCTGGCCTGGGGCGTGTCGTCGCTCTGGGAGGGCTTCACCGGAAAGCGCGAGCTCGCGGGAGAGGGCTACCTCGCCGATCCGCAGCTCCTGCAGGCGTACACGCTCTATTACCTGCCGCGGTCGTACGTGCAGGCGCGGCTGGCGCTGCGCCACCTGGAGGGAAAGAAGGTCTCCAAGGTGCTCGACCTGGGCTCCGGGCCTGGGCCGCTGTTGTTGGCTGCGGCCGACGCGTTCGGGCTCCAGAAGTCGCAGCTGACGGCGGTCGATCACGATCCGCGCGCGATGAAGCTGGCGGCCGAGCTCACGGGCGCTCGCACGTTCACCGCCAAGCTGCCCCAGCTTCCGCCCCCGATTGCGAACGAGTCGTTCGACCTCCTCACGCTCGGACTGGTGGTGAACGAGCTCTTCAAGGGCCAGCCCGACGCCGTGCAAAAGCGCGCGCAGTGGCTGCACACGCAGGTGTGGCCGCGCGTCGCCGAGGGCGGGCACCTCGTCATCGTGGAGCCGGCGCTGCGCGAGACGGGCCGCGAGGCCCTGCAGCTCCGCGACGCGCTCGTGGCTTCGGGGATGCGCGTCATCGCGCCGTGCACGCGTCAGGGCAACTGTCCCGCGCTCGAGAAGGACCGCGACTGGTGCCACGCCGGACTGCGCTTCAAGCCGCCCAAGGCGCTGGAGTCGATCGGCCGCGCGGTGGGCATCGACCCCTCGGACGTGCGCTTCAGCTACTTCATCTTCGAGAAGTCGCCTGCGCCGAGCGCGGCCGGCGAGGGCCTGCGCGTGGTGAGCGAGCGCATGGAAGAGAAGGGCCGCATGAAGCTCTGGGTGTGCGGCGAGCGCGGTCGCGTGCTGCTCGACAGGCAGGACAAGCACAAGACCGACGCGAACGCCGCCCTCGACGAGCTCCAGCGCGATGACCTGGTCACCGTCGAGGGCGCGGAAGAGCGGCCCGGGAACCTGCGCGTGCTCGCGGAGACGCGCGTGGCGCGGGTTCAGCGCGCGGAAGCGTCGGGCGCCTGAGTCATCGCGCCACGCCTTCGACGACGCTCACCAGCACCGGCGTGTGCACCACGCGCGTGAGCTCGAAGCCGGCCCGATCGAGCAGCGCGCGCATCTCCGCGCGGCTGCGCTGGCGGCCCTCGTCGCAGACGGTGAGCATCTGCAGATCCACGAACGGCCCCGGCCCATCGGTCGTGTCCGGCTCGACGAGCATCTCCGTCACGAGCACGCGATTCCCGGGCTGCATGGCCTTGCGGACGTTTCGCAGGATCCGCAGCGAGCGCGCGTCGTCCCAGTCGTGGAGGACGTCTTTGAGCAGGTACGCGTCGCAGCCCGCGGGCACGTCGTCGAAGAAGCTGCCGGGCCAGAGCTGAACGCGCTCGAGCATGCCTTGCCCGCGCAGGTAATCGCGCGCGAGGTCGATCACGCCCGGCCCATCGAGCAGCGCACCCTGGAGCGCGGGGTGCGCGCGCAGCAGCGCCGAGAGCAAGTGTCCGCGGCCGCCACCGACGTCACACACGCGTCGAACCTCGTGCCACGGATAGGCCGCGGCCACGCTCGGCGCCATGGAGAGGGTGAGCTGCGTCATCACCTCGGCGAAGAGATCGCGCTCGTCGGGATGCTCGTCGAAGTAGGTCCACACCGACTTGCCGAACACGCGCGGAAAGGCGCTCTTGCCCGTGCGCACCGTCTCCGCGAACGAGGCCCACGCGCCTGCGGTGCTCGGACTGCCCATGTACGCCGCGTACGCGCGCACCGACAGCGGTCCATCCGAGCGCAGCACTTCCGACAGGCGCGTGTTGCCCCAGCGTCCATCCGCGAGTCGCTCGAAGATTCCGAGCGTGGCCAGCGCGCGCAGCGTGCGCTCGAGGCCATCGCGATCGAGACCCGTGGACTGCGCGAGCTCCGCACCCGAGCGCGGACCGCTGTGAAGCAAGTCGGCAATCCGGTGCTCGGCGACGAGGGCCAGCGTCTGCGTGGCGCCGGTGCCCATCGCCCGCTCGACGATCACCAGCTGCGCCGGGACGATTCGATCGGCCAGCCCATGCAGCGCGCGGCGGAACGCGAGCATCAGCTTCACGGCGAACCGCGGCGGCGGCGTGGCGAGCAGGTCGATCATCCGTGCGGGAAGAACGTCTCGGGGATGTTGTGGAAGCGGCCGGCCCAGTGCGGCCAGTCGTGGGTGCCGCCTTGCTCGGTGACGTGCGTGCACGCGTAGTCGTGCGCCTGGAGCGTCTGCCAGAGCTGCTGGGTGACGGCGAGGTTGTCGTCGCTGGTGCTGTCGCCGGTGCCCGAGTCGAGGTACCAGGTGATGGACTTGGTCGACGCGTTCTGCACTGTGGTGATGAGCTCGTTGTTGTTCCAGAAGAACGATCCCGACTGCGACGCCGAGTGTCCCCAGATCTCCGGCCGCTGGAACGCGATGTAGCCGGAGATGAGCCCACCCAGCGATTGGCCTGCGACCACGCGGTGCGACGCGTCCGCGAGCGTGCGGTAGTGCGTGTCGATGAAGGGCACGAGCTCGTCGGAGAGCAGCTTCACGTACTCGTCGCCGCGCGGATTGGGCGCGACCTGCGGCGAGTACGTCGGGTCGTAGTCCCACACGTACTCGTTGCCGCGGTTGTTCTGATCGTCGAGCGCGACCGTCACCAGGATGATGGGCGCGCTCGTCGAGCCATCGATCGAACCTTGCAGCTTCTGATCGAACTGGCCCTTGGTCAGCGCCTCGCGGCCGTCGTGGTTGTAGATGACCGGCAGCGCGTCGCTCGCCTGGAAGTACTGCGGCGGCAGGTACACGAACACGTCGCGCGTGTTGGCCTCCACGGTCGACGTGAAGTGCTCGCGCCGCGTATTTCCCTCGAGGAGCGCGTGGCCGGGCAGGGTGACCATGGCGTTGAACGTGCCCAATCCCGAGCCTGGATCGATGCCGTCCCAGCTGAGCCACGGATCGAGCTCGTCCTCGAGGAACGCGCCGTTCACCACGAGCTTGTAGGCGTGCCGCTCCTGGTCGCCGAAGTGCTGCGTGGCGATGAACAGGCTCGTGCCGCGCACCGAGAGCATCGGCTGCGCCGTGGTCGACCAGCCGTTCCAGTCGCCCGCGACCGATGCCGCGCCCGTGCCGCGGTAGAGGAAGGTGACGTCGTCGCCGTTGCGCAAGGGCGTGCCGCCGGAGGTCGCCACGTCGGCCATGAACTGGTCGATGCGCGCTTCCTGGCTCACCTCGTCCTGGATGCCTGCCAGGTCGGCCTGGAGCTGGGTGAGCAGGGCCACGGGCGCGCCGAGGCGTGGGTCGTCGTGCGCGGCGGTGGGCAGCCCGGCGTCCGAGCCGCCGTCAACGAGCCCGGCATCGACGCCGCCATCGCCCGTCCCACCTGGCTGACCGCAGCCGCCGAGCAGCAGCAGGGCGCCCAGGAGGGCCAGCGTTTGACGGGTTGGCGTGTCCACGGCGGCCGCAGGTCGTAGCACGGGCGGCACCGGCCGCGGAATGGCCCGGTCATGAAGCTGTTGCGGTGGCCGGACCCCCTTTGCTACAAGGGCGCGTTTTTCGGGAACGAGTGGCCCAGGTCTGGAACGGGCGAGCCCGGGTAGGGCAGCTCGTCATAGGAGCCTATTTTGCTTCACGAGGTCTTGCGCGGGCTCATCGCCCAGTCTGACGGCTCCGGCTGGAGCAGCCTGTTCTTCCCGGCTGCCATCGTGGCGGTGATGTACTTCCTCTTGCTGCGCCCGCAGCAGAAGGCCGCTCGAGATCAGCAGAGCCTCGTGGCCACGCTGAAGAAGGACGACGAGGTGGTCACCTCGTCGGGAATCCTCGGAAAGATCTACGCGGTCGCCGACAAGGTGGTCACGCTGGAAGTGGCCAACGGCGTCCGCATCCGGGTTTTGAAGACGTTCATCCAGGCGAAGCAGTCGAGCGCAGCCGAGGCCGACGCTACCGCCAAGAAAGACGCCGACGACAAGGCGGCTTCCAAGGAGGGCAAGTAAGTGGATCGCGCCTGGTGGGCGAAAGTGCTGATGATCGTCGGGATCACGGCAATCGCGACGTGGTACCTCATCCCGACCTTTTTCTACTTCAAGCTGCCGGCCGACGTGCGCAACGACACGGAGGTCCTGCAGAAGGCGCTTCCTTCATGGGCGCCCTCGGCCAAGCACAAGCTCAACCTCGGCCTCGACCTCCAGGGTGGCATCCACCTGGTGATGCGCGTGGACGTGGACAAGGCGCTGCGGACGAAGACCGAGACGCGCACCGAGCAGATCAAGAGCACGCTCAAGGACAAGAACATCGCCGGCGCCGAGGCCAAGGCCCTGCCGGATGATCTGCGCGTGCAGCTGACCTTCAACAACGCCGACTCTGCGAAGTCGGCCGAGAAGATCATCAGCGACTACTACCAGGACATGCACGTGGCGTCGGGCACCGACACCACCGTGCTCCTGGCCTTCAACGACCAGGACATCAAGCGCGCCAAGACCGACGCGGTGGACCAGGCGGTGAAGACCATCCGCAACCGCGTGGACCAGTTCGGCGTGGCCGAGCCGGAGATCTCCAAGCGCGGCTCCGACAGCATCAGCATCGAGCTCCCCGGCCTCAAGGACCCGGAGCGCGTGAAGGACCTGATCGGCCAGACGGCGCAGCTGCAGTTCAAGATCGTCGACGACGACAACACCGAGGCCCAGAACCTCTTCAGCGACGTGCAGCTCCCGCCGGGCGTGACCCTCTGCGCGCGCTCGAACCACTGCGCCAACGCCGAGAACGTGCCGTTCTTGCAGGGGCCGGATCGCAAGGTGCTCAAGGAGCTCACCCAGGGCAAGGCGCCTGAGGGCGACGAAATCGCGCTGGAGAAGCAGGAGTCGCCGGGCCAGGCGCCCACGTACCGCACCTATCTCTTGAAGTCGAAGACCGAGGCCACCGGCGAGAACCTCATCGACGCGCATGCCGCGCTCGACCAGACCGGCGGTGGGCGGCCGTATGTGAGCTTCGAGTGGAACCCGCTGGGCGCTCAGGACTTCGAGCGCCTCACCGAGAACAACATCCGCCACCGCATGGCCATCATCCTCGATGACCAGGTGATGAGCGCGCCCGTGATCCAGTCGAAGATCTCGGCCCACGGCCAGATCACCCTGGGCAGCAACAAGGACTACAACGCGCTGCTCGCGGAGGCGCAGGATCTCTCGCTGGTGCTCAAGAGCGGCGCGCTGCCGGCGCCGGTGACCATCGGCGAAGAGCGCACCGTGGGCGCGAGCCTGGGTGAGGAGCTCATCTCGCGCGGCTGGAAGAGCTGCGCGCTGGGCATCCTGCTCGTGGTCATCTTCATGGCGCTCTACTACAAGCTCACCGGCGTGATCGCCGACCTGGCGCTCGTGCTCAACGCGCTGCTGGTGCTCGCGGTGATGGCGCTCTTCAACTCCACGCTCTCGCTGCCGGGCATCGCGGGCTTCGTACTCACCCTCGGCATCGCGGTGGACGCGAACGTGCTCATCAACGAGCGCATCCGCGAGGAGACGCGCGCGGGCCGCACGCCGCGCGGCGCGGTGGAGCAGGGCTACGGGCGCGCGTTCTGGACCATCTTCGACGCGCACGTCACCTCGCTCATCGCCGGCTTCGTGCTGCGGCAGTACGGCACGGGCCCCGTGCGCGGCTTCGCCACTACACTCATCATCGGCATCCTCGCTTCGCTCTTCACGTCGATTGTCGTGACGCGCGTGTGCGTGGATTACCTGCTCAAGAACGTCTTCGCGAAGAAGATCTCGGTCTAAGCACCGACCGACCCGGGAAATGTGATGGAACTGATCAAGCACAACCCCAACATCGACTTCATCAAGTACCGCAAGGTCGCGGTCTTCGGGTCGCTCGCGGTGAACCTCTTCGTCCTCATTCTGCTCGCCGTACGCGGGTTGAACATGGGCGTGGACTTCGCGGGTGGCTCGGAGCTCGAGGCGCACTTCACCAGGCCCGTCTCGGCCAGTGACGTCCGCAAGGCCGTGGAGAGCGCGGGCTTCAAGGAGCCGCAGGTGCAGGAGTACGGCGCCGCGGAGGAGCACGCGTTCCTGATCCGCATCGGCAAGGTGTCGATCGTGACGCCGGAGCAGGCCAGCCAGGTGGAGGCCGCGGTGAAGAGCGCGCTCGGCACCGACCTCGCCGATTACCGCTTTGACCCGGACCAGGGCGACAAGTTCGAGGTCCGCACCAAGGGCGGCACGGACACCAAGACTGCGCCCGATGAGAAGGCTCTGCGCGCGGCCATCGAGGGCAAGGGTGTGGGGGTGATGGGCGTGACCGTGAAGCCCGAGCCCAACGGCCAGGGCTTCAACGTGGAGATCACCACCCGCGGCGTGGCCAGCAAGCTCGAGACGGCATTCAGCCAGCTCAACGGCACCGGTACGGCCACCGCGAACCCGAACGACGAGATCATCCGCCGCATCGACTACGTGGGCCCGCAGGTCGGTAAGGAGCTGCGCAACCGCGGAATCATGGCGGTCGTCTACGCCATGGTGTCGATCCTCTTGTACGTGTTCTTCCGCTTCGACTTCCGGTTCGCGCCGGGCGGCGTGGTGGCCTTGATTCACGACGTGGTCGTGGTGCTCGGCTACTACGTGGTGAGCCACCGCGAGTTCAACCTCATCGCGGTGTCGGTGCTGCTCACCATCGTGGGCTACAGCATCAACGACACCATCGTCGTCTACGACCGCATCCGCGAGAACATGCAGAAGCTCCGCGGCAAGGACTTCCCCACCATCATCAACATCAGCATCAACGAGACGCTCTCGCGCACCATCCTCACCTCGGGCGCGACGGCGCTGTCGCTGGTGGGCCTGCTGTTCTTCAGCGTGGGCTCCATCTGGGACTTCGCCATGGCGATGATGGTGGGCATCATCACCGGCACGTACTCGTCGATCTACATCGCCAGCCCGGTGACCATCTGGCTCGAGGAGCAGTTCGGCCGCCACGGCCACCTCTCGGGCAGCTCGGGCAACCAGAAGACCGCCGCGGCGTAAGCAAGCCGACGTGCGAGGGGACGCCGATCTGGGCCTGGCCCGGGTCGGCGTTCTCGTTTCCGGGGAAATGTGGCCGGCCTAGACTGGGTTCTGGGTTGGCCCAATTCCAGGCCGGAGCCTCTCGTGCCCCACCAGCTCGACGACAAGCCCCGCCTTCGCTCCTGCGAGCCGCGCCCGCTCAAGCAGAGCCGCGACGGCATGGAGGTCGCGCTCCGCGACGTGATGGGCATCGCGCCGGGCATGATCGCGCTCTCGGGCACGGCCTACGCCATCGCCGCGCACTTCGACGGCCGCAACACGCTGCGCGACATCCAGACCGCCATCGCCCGCGACAACCAGGGCCTGCGCGTGGACGCCAAGGTGCTCTGCAACCTGGCCGACGAGCTCGATCGGGCGGGCTTTCTGGAGGGGCCCGCGTTCGAAGCGCTTCGTGCGAAGGTCCTCGCCGAGTTTCGTGCGAACCCCATTCGCGAGGCCGTCTGCGCGGGCGGCAGCTATCCGGACGACCCGGCCGAGCTGCGGCGATTTCTCGATCGCTTCTTCACGCATCCCCAGGGCCCGGGCGACGGCGGCAAGGCTGGGGCGGGCAAGCCGGTGCGCGCGCTGGTGGCGCCGCACATCGACCTCCACCGCGGCGGGCCGTGCTACGCGCACGCGTACCGCGCGCTGCGCGAGGGCTGCGACGCCGATTTGTTCGTCGTCTTCGGCACCGCGCACGCCACGCCCAGGCGGCTCTTCACGCTCACGCGCAAGTCCTACGACACGCCGCTGGGTGCGGTGCAGACCGACCAGAACGTCGTGGACGCGCTCGCGGCCGAGCTGGGTGAAGACGAGCTCTTCGGCGACGAGCTGGTGCACCGACAAGAGCACTCGTGCGAGTTCCAGATCCTCTGGCTCAAGCACCTCTTCGGCGAGCGGAAGATCACCGCGGTGCCCGTGCTGTGCTCGAGCATCGATCACCTGTCGAAGCCCTCCGAGCGCGTGTCGAAGTTCGTGAAGGCGCTGCAGAAGGCGGTGAAGGGCCGCAAGGTCTGCTTCATCGCCGGCGCGGACCTGGCCCACATCGGCGTGATGTACGGCGACCCGCGCGGCGCCACGCCGGCCGAGCTCGCCGGCTTCAAGCAGGACGACCTGGGCACGGTGAAGCACTACTGCGGCGCGGACGCGCACAAATTTGCGATCGACGCGCGCCGCAACGGCGACCAGCGCCGGCTCTGCGGCACGGCGCCGATGTTCGTGACCAAGCTGGCTGTCGGTGAGGAGGCGCCCGGCGAGCTGCTCGACTACGGGCAGTGGACCGACGGCACGGACTCCGTCTCGTACTGCGCGGTGCGGATCGGCTGAGATCCTGGCGAATGGACGCGTCGAGCGCTAAATCGGGCCGCATGGCTGAGGGCTACCTTCACGGCTTCACGTCGGCGGAGCAGCAGCGTTTGCTCGAGCAGGCCGACTTCCTCGCGCCCTGGGTCTTCGACGGGTTGCCGCTGCCAGCGCGCGGGCGGCTCCTCGAGGTGGGCGCAGGCGTGGGCGCGGAGACGCGGCACCTGCTGCAGCGGACGACCGCGCAGATCACGACCGTGGAGTTCGACGCGCGCCAGCTGGAGCTGCAGCACAAGATCCTCGCCGGACCGATTGCAGAGAAGCGCGTCCTTCCTTTGCGCGCCGACGCACGTGCGATGCCGCTCGAGCCCGACTCCTTCGACGGCGCCTTCATCTGCTGGGTGCTGGAGCACGTGCCCGGGCCGGACGCCGTGCTGCGCGACGTGCTGCGCGTGCTCAAGCCCGGCGCGACCGTGTGCATCGCCGAGGTTCATAACCAAAGCTTTACATTGCTTCCCCGCGACGAGCGGCTCATGGAGTTCTGGGCCGCCGTGAACCAGACGCAGGTCTCGCTTGGCGGCGATCCGTACGTGGGCGCGCGGCTGGGCGGGCTGCTGTCGGGGGCGGGGTATACGGATAGCAGCATCCGGTTCGTGCCCGTCCAGGGCGATCAGCGCGACCCGAAGCGGCGCGCGGAGATCCTGGGCTACTTCAATCGGCTGCTGCGCTCGGCCGTTCCAGCCGTGGCCGCGACCCAGGTCAAGCCCGAGGCCGAGCTGCACGGGGTGCTCGACGCCGCCTTTGGCCGCGCGCTCGCCGAGCCCGACTCGGTCTTCCTCTACACCTTTGCCCGCGCCACCGCGCGGAAGCCGGAGCACCCGTGAGCACGCTCTCCACCTGGCTCGTCACGATGACGGGCGTCATCGCCGCCACCATGACCACCGGCAGCTGGGTGCCGCAGGCGGTGCGCACCATCCGCACCAAGAGCGCCGGCGACTTCGCCTGGAGCTACCTGCTGTTCTTCGGCACCGGCGTGTTCCTCTGGCTGCTCTACGGCGTGTTCCGCCGCGACGTGGCCCTCATGGGCTGCAATGGCGTGACCTTCCTGCTCGTGGCGCGCATCGGCCTGGTGAAGTGGCAGGTGGAGCGCGAGGCCAAGAGCGCCGCGGCCAAGGTGCAGCCCGAACCGCGCCGGGACGCGGCCTAGTCTAGCTGGCCTTGTCGGTGCCCTTGGCCACGGGCTCCGGACGCGGCAGCGGCGAGCTCCGCAAAAGGAACGACTCCACGGCCGCGTTGAAGAGCGGCGCCGAGGCCAGGTTCATGCCGTGCGTGGCGCCCGCGAGGATCTCCAGCCGCGCGCCGGGGATGAGCTTGGCGAGCATGCGACCTTGATCCAGCGGGCTGAGCGCATCCGCGCTGCCGGCGAGCACCAGCGTGGGCGCCACGATGCGCCGCAGCTCCTCGCGCGCGTCGTGGGTGAGCAGCGCCCAGAGCTGGCCCACGGCGCCCAGGTCGCTCGAGCCGAGCTCGGTGCGAAGATCCCAGCCGCGGTCGAGGATGGCCTGGCCCTCGGCATCGAGTGGCTCGTCGGCGACCACGTGGCTCTCCCAGGCCGCGCGCAGCGCCTTCTCGAACGCCGCGCGCCCGCCGAAGCCCGAGCGCGCCCAGCCCGTCACCGACATCGCCGTGAGCTTGGCCACGCGGCGCCGAAGCGCCTGGTCCGCGTGCGAGAACGTGGCCGCGAGCACCATCGCGCCCACGCGCTCCGGGCGCGAGATGGCGATGCGCTGGCAGATCATGCCGCCCATGGACACGCCGAGCAGATCCGCGCGCGGGAGCGCGAGGTGGTCCATCAAATCGAGGGCGTCCTGGGCGAGGTCGGGGATCGCCCAGGGCAGGGGAGGCACGCTGCTGCGCCCGGCGCCGCGGTTGTCGAAGCTCACCACCGTGCGGTGCTTGGCGAGAACGCGCGCCTGCAAGGCGAAGCCCTCCAGGGGCGCACCAAAGCCCATCACGCAGAGCAGCGGCGGGCCTTCGCCGGTGACCTCGTAGTGCAGGGTGGCGCGAGACAACCGGGCGACGGGCATGGGCGCGCTCTACTTGCCGAAGTTGCCCTTGAGCTTCTGCTTGGCCAGCGCGGAGATGCGCGGGTTGGTGCTCTTGGAGAGGTTGGTGAGCTCGGTCTTGGCGTTGGGCGTCTTCACGTCGTCGAGGAGGTTCATCCAGCGGGCGCGGGCCTCGTCGGCGATGTTCCCGTCGCTGGAGAAGATGGCCACCATCTGGGTGCCGCCGGCGCTGCGCACCAGCGCCTTGTTCTGCGAGAGCACGCGGATGACGCCCGCCTGCACCTCGGTGGACTCGCGATGCGCCTGGAGCTCGCTCTGCAGCACCGGCACCACCGCGGCGTCCTCCACCGCGGCCATGCCCTCGAGGATCGCCCGCCAGTAGGGCACGCCGCGGTCGCTCTGGGTCTTGAGCGCGTCTTTGAGCGCCGCGATCGCGGGGCCGTCGCCGCGGTGGCCGAGGCCCAGCGCCGCGCCCTCCACGAGATCGAGCGAGGCGTTCTTGTCCTTGAGCGGCTTGGTGAGCAGGCCCATCACCGAGGGATCCTCCACCTTGCCCAGGCACGCCAGGCCCGCGCGGCGCAGCTCGGCCATGCCCTGCGGATCGTCGGCCAGGCTCGCCGGCGAGACGGCCTGCTCCAGCACCGCGGAGGCGAGCGGCTCGGGGATCCGCTTGGCGGAGGTGTGCACCAGCTCGCGCAACAGGCCGGCGCGCACGTAGGGCGAGTGATCGGTCTTGAGGGCGTGCGCCAGCGCGGAGAGCGCCTCGTTCGAGGGCGGCGGCCCCTTGCGCTCGGGATCGGCCAGCGTGCCCGCGAGCTCGAGGTCGGCCCAGAGGCGCGCCATCGCGTCGGGGTCCTTGGCGGCCTCGGCGGCGAGCGCCTCCACCTTCTCGTTCGCGTCGATGCGCGCGAGCACGGTGTCGCCCTGGTTCCAGTCGAGCCACTCGGGCTCGGCAGGGAGGTTCATCTCCACCGTCTCCAGCGACTTGGTGAGCGCGAGCGGCACGTCGAGGTGGAACGAGGGCTCGGCGGTGCGGTGCGCCACGATGGTGAGCGTGGCCGGGAAGATGACCTTCTTGCCCGCGTGGTTGGGCTTCTGCTCCACGTTGATGACCAGGTTGTGCGAGCCCTCCATCCAGCGGTGGGTCACCTTGAGCACCGGGTAGCCGGCCTCGCCGAGCCAGGCCTTCTTGAAGTCGGAGAGGCTCTTGCCCGAGGCGGTGGTCACGGCCTGGAAGAGCTCGTCGCTGGTGCCCGTGCCGTTGGCGTGCTCGGTGAGGTAGTTGCGCAGCGCCTTGCGGAAGGTCTCGCGGCCCACCTGCTTCTCCAGCATGCGCAGCACGGCGGCGCCCTTCTCGTAGGCGGCGTCGTCGAAGAGGTCCTCTTCCGTCGCGGCCGGTCCGGTGAGGGCGCGCGAGCGCGGGCCGTCCTCGAAGCGGAAGTAGTGGTCGCGGTCGTAGAGCATGGCGTCGATGAAGGCGGCGTCGTTCTTCAGCAAGTCCGTGGCGGCCACGCGGCTCAGGTAGGTGGCGAAGGCCTCGGAGAGCCACACCTCGCCCCAGTTCGCGGGCGTGACCGAGTCGCCGAACCACTGGTGGGCGAGCTCGTGGTGCACGAGGCGGGTGAGCTCGTTGCGGCTGGCGAGCGCGTCGGTCGGCGGCGCCGCTTCGGACGCGCGCAGGAACGTGGCGCCGGTGTTCTCCATGCCGTGCCAGGGGAACTGCGGCACGCCCACCTGCGCGTAGCGCGCCCAGGGGTAGGGCACCTGGAGGAAGTCGGCGAAGTAGGTCATGCCGGCCTTGGTGGCATCGATCACCGGGCCGAGCTTCGCCGCGTCGCCGGGCGCCGCGAGGAGCGTCGCGGGCACCGCCGCGCCCGTGATGGGCGTGCTCTCGAAGGGGCCGGCCGCCACCGCGAGCAGGTAGGTGCTCATCGGCTTGTCCTGCTTGAAGCTCACGCGGTGCTTGGCGGGGCCGTCGCCCTCGACCTTCTCGTCGCCGGTGGGCTCGGTGTTGGAGACGACTTCGAGGTTGGCGTCGGTGGTGACGTTTACGTCGAACGTGGCCTTGTCGCCGGGGCGGTCGATGCAGGGGAACATGCGGCGGGCGCCGTCGGGCTCGAACATCGTGTAGTAGACCGTGCGGCCGGCGTGCTCCGGGTCCTCGACCTTGATGAGGCCCATGCTGGCGCCGGGCTTGGCCTTGCCGTGCGCGGTCACCAGGAGCCGCAGCGACGCGCCCGCCTGGGCCTCGCTGGGCAGGGTGATGGCCAGCTGCTGCTTGCCGTCGGGAAGCGTGTTCACCGCGTGGGCGAGCTCGGTGTCGCCCTGCTTGACCGTGTTCACCTCGAGGTCCTGCACGTCGAGGTTCACCGTGCTGGTGGGCGCGGTGGGCGAGAGGGTCACGGCCACGGTGGTCTTGAAGTCGCCGCTCTGGCCGTCGAGCTCCAACGAGAGCGCGTAGTGGATGTCGCGGAAGTGCACCTCCGGCGGCTTGGGCGGCGGCGCCGGCTTGTGCTTGTTGGCGACGAGCAGGAAAGCGAGGGCGAGCACGTGCATGGTGTCAACTCCATCGCCCAACTCCGGGCGCGGTGCCAGCACTTTCGCCGAGGGCGAGCGGCCCGTCGAGCGAAATGATAAGGATATCAGCATCGCAGAAGCGGCCGAGCGGTTTTCTGCCCGCGCGCCAGCGGGTGCGCTTGCAGGGAAGCGCGGTGCCCACCCATGCCGAACCCGGGACCGGAGCGCCCGCGGCGCGCCCTGGCACGGCCAATGCTCGAGTGCCCATCCGGGGAGCGGAGGGGCGCAATGCGGCGGGCGGCTTGGGCGGCGGCGCTCCTATGGGCGGCCAGCGGTTGTTCGGGGAAGGACCGGCTCCTGGCGGTCGACGGGCTCCCCTCCACGGCGCAGGCGCTCGACTTCGGCACCATCTCCGTGGGCACCGCCCAGACGCTGGAGCTGGAGCTGGTGGACCACGGCCGCGCGCCGGTGACCATCAATGGCGTGGAGATCGAGAGCCGGGGCCGGGTGTTCGCGGCCCAGGCCCAGGCCACGACGGTCGCCGCCGCAGGGGGACGCACCCGCATCCGGGTGACGTTCCACCCGGAGACGGAGGGCCCATTCGGCGACAAGCTGGTCATCCGCACCGACTCGGCCGAGGTGCCGCTCCTGCGCGTTGCCCTGCGTGGCTTGAGCGGACCGGCGGCCATCACCTTCGATCCGCCGCGGCTCGACTTTGGCGGGATGGAGACCGGCGACGAGCGCGGGTTGGACGTGACCGTGCACAACCCCACGGACCTGCCGCTCACGCTGGTGCCGTTCGCTTCCCCGGGCGAGCTGGCGCTGAGCGCCGGCACAGCCCAACCGAACGGCGATACGCACCTGACGGTGTTCTTTCGCGCGGGTGTGGTGGGCAACCGGACGACGCTGGTCACGGCCACGCCCTGTGCCACCTGCACGGCCGCACGGCTCCCCGGCCGAGCGGACGCGCTGCGGAGCGCCATCGCCATGGAGCCGGACCCGCTGAGCTGGAGCGCCGTGCCCGTGCACCGCACCGCCGACGCCAAGGCAAAACTGCACAACCTCTCCTGGCGGCCCGTGTCGGTGACCAACCTGAGCGTCGACGGCGAGGACTTCACGGTGCTCTCCGGGCCCGGTGGACAGGTGATCCAGCCAGGGCAGTCGGCGCCGGTGGAGCTGCGCTTCGCGCCCCAGCACGCCGGGCCCACGCACCGGCAGCTCGACGTCGCCTACCACTCGTTCGCGGATCGGGCGGGGCAGGGCACGCTGGTGGGGCTCGGCGGCGGGCCGCAGATCGCGGTGGCGCCGATGTCGCTCGACTTCGGCGACCTGCCGGTGGGCGGAAAAGCGCGGCTGCAGCTGAACGTCCAGAATGCGGGGCTCGAGGAGGCGCTGGTGCTCACCAGCGTGACCGGCGCGGATACGCCATTCAGCGCGCACTTGCCCGTGGTCGCGAGCGTGGCCCCGGGCGCCGCGGCGATCCAGGTGGCCGTGGACTTCGCGCCGATCGTGCCGGGCACCTTCTCCGGCGTGCTGCACATTCAGTCGAACGACCCGGCGACGCCGATCCTCGACATCCCCGTCGCGGGCTCGGCCCACGCCGCAGGTCCGTGCGCCTTCAAGCTCACGCCCATCAAGCTCGACTTCGGCAATGTGCCGCCGGGCTCGGGAGCGGTGCTCGGCTTCCGCTTCGAGGACACCGGCAGCCACGAGTGCGCGGTGAAGGACATCCAGCTCTCGAGCACGAGCGACCCCGCGTTCTTCATGCCCGGCGGCGCGCTGGTGGGCGGCGACCTGTTCCCGACGGATGCGTTCAGCGCCCAGGTGGCCTTCAAGAGCCCGGGCCCAGGCGAGTTCCACGGCGACCTGGTGCTCACCGTGAACGACCCGCTCCGGCCGCACCCGCACATCCCGATCATCGCGCGCTCGCAGCAGAGCTGCCTGGTGGCCGAGCCGCCGTTCATCGACATCGGCCCGGTGCGGCTCGACTGCTCCGCGCACGACGGCTCGACGCTGGTGACCAACGCCTGCGTGAACCCGGTGACCATCACCGGCGTCGACATCGGCGAAGGGACACTGCCCGAGTTCAGCCTCGTGGATCCGCCCTCGGTGCCCATGCCGCTCGCGCCCGGGGCGACGTTCAACCTCACCGCGCACTACGCCCGGAGCGAGCTGGGCCAGCAGTACGCGCCGCTCTTCGTGAAGGCCGACAGCGACGCCCAGCCGCTGCTCATCCCGCTCCTCGCCGAGACGCTGCACGTCGGTCAGCAGTTCGACCGCTTCCTGCAAGGCAGCGGGACCGAAGCCGACGTGCTCTTCGTGGTCTCGAACACCACCACGATGGCCGAATACCAGCAGCGCCTGGCCGCGGCCGTCGGCGACCTCCTCGACAACGCCGCCGCGCAGGGCGTGGACCTGCACGTGGGCGTGACGAGCGCGGGCATGTCGTCGGTGTCGGGAGGCGCGTGTCCAGGCGGCGCGGCGGGCGGTGAGGCGGGGCGGCTGGTGCCGGTCGATGGCTCGCGTCCGCGCATCGTGACCCTCAACCAGGCCAACGCGCTCGCGGTCCTGCAGCAGAACGTGCGGGTGGGCGATTGCCAAACGCTGCAGCAGGGCCTCGAGGCCGTGCGGCTCGCGCTCTCGCCGCCGCTGGTGGACCACGCGGATGACCCGCGCACGCCCGCGCCGAGTGACGGCAACGCAGGCTTCTTGCGGCCGGAGGCGCGGCTGGTCGTGGTGGTCGTGTCGGACGAGGACGATCACTCAGGCTTCGATCCGGCGGTCTACGTGCAATTCCTCAAGTCGCTCAAGGGCCTGGGCGACGGACATCGCGTGGCGCTGGACGCCATCGTTCCGCTCGGCGGCTCGTGCACGACCGCAGGGCCGCCGGGGCCGCGCTTCGCCCAGGTCGCGAACGACACGGGCGGCTCGGTGTTCGACATCTGCGAGAACGACTACGGCCAGATGCTCGACGCGCTCTCGACCCGCGGCATTGGCCTGCAGACCGTGTTTCCGCTCTCGTCGGTACCGGATGCGGCCGGCGTGACGGTGTTGCTCAACGGCGCGCCGGCCAACGGATCGGATTGGTACTACGACCCGAACCTCAACGCCGTGGTCTTCAACCCTGGCTTCATCCCCCCGCCAGGCACCCAAATCGAGGTCGACTACACCTCATCGTGCAATTAGACCCAGACGGGGCGTCTGGCTGTAAGCCCGATTAATTCCAATGGATTGGAGCATGCAGGCGGGCATGCGGATCATGGGTGAACGTCGTTCATTTTGACACTGAGGGTTCACCGTGATTTCGATCGAGATATGTCGAGCACGGCAGGCAAGCCCCCGCTCAAGGACCCCGCGCGAATCCCGACCGCGGAGGACGTCGACCGGCATTTGAACCAGTTCTCCCGCTACGCGCGCGTGGTGCGCGGCGCGGCGCGCGTGGCCGGTCTGTCGACGCGGCTCGCGTGGAGCAACCAGGGCTGGATGGAGCAATTTCGCCTGGAAGATCCCGTGCTGGGCGAGGGCGTCCTGGGCTCGTTGAACCTGGTTCGCGTGCCGCCGGTGGCCAGCATTCCGGTGAGCCGCACCCTCGAAGAGGCGCTCGCCCAGCGCATCATCCCCGAGGCGGTCCGCGTCGCGGTCGCGAAGGCCGAGGGCAGCCAGGTGAAGTGGGTGGAGCTCGAGCTCACCGGTCCCATTCCGGCCGAGACCATGGCGGCGCTCATCGCCATGAAGACCGACCTGGTGAAGACCGGCGTGGTGCAGCTCTCCGCGGCCGATCGTCCCAAGGTCACGCCGCGTCCGGAGCCCGAGCCGATCCGGCCGATTTCCAAGCCCGCCGCGCGGCCGTCGCGGCCCTCGAAGACCGCGGCCAAGGCCTCGACCAAGAAGCCCACCAAGGCCAAGAAGCCGGCGGCCAAGAAGCCCGCTGCCCGCGTGGCCAAGCCCGCCAAGAAGCCCGCTGCCAAGAAGGCCGCGAAGGGCAAGCGCCGCTAGCCCCGACCCACTTCGAGGAGCACCCCAACCGCGCGACCTCGCGCGGTTTTTCATTTCTCGATCACCGCGTCCCGCAACTCGCGCGCAGGGCCCGGGTTGGAGTGCTCGAACGTCACGCCGCAGCGGCCGACGCGGCCCAACGAAAGCTCCCGAGGAGGAACCATGAACCGCTTGATGAAGCTCAGCCTGGTCGTCGCTTCGACCTCGCTGTTTGCCTGTGGCCTGAGCAAGACCACCACCGCCATCCAGGACAACGCGCCCACGTACTCGAACGCAGCGCTCGACATGGAGAGCGGCGACACCAGCAGTCCCTCGAACGAGCAGACCGCCGCCCTCGACCAAGGCTCGTGCCACCCGTACCTCTTCGCGCGCACGCGCAACGTGGTGCGCCGGCTGAACTGGCACCTCTACAAGGTGCTCTTCATGTTCGACCACGTGATCGCCGAGCACCCGAGCGCGCAGTCGGGCGCCACCGCGACCTGGGAGCGCAAGGGCCCCATCAACACCTTCCGCGTGGTGGGCACCAAGGTCAGCGAGACCGAGTTCACCTACGAAGTCGACGTGAAGAAGAGCAGCGCCGACGACTCGACCTTCGTGAAGGTGGCCAACGCGGACATCACCGTCGCCGACGCGACCAACGCGGGCAACACCGCGGGTGACGCGCGCAACGAGAGCGGCACGCTCAGCATCGACTTCGGCGCCCTGGGCAGCGTGGTGACCACCGAGACCGCCACGGGCACGCTCAACTACAAGTTCAGCATCTCCGGCCAGCAGCGCGACATCGAGGTCACCCTCGCGAACTTCACCCCGAACGACACCATCACCGACATCTCGCCGCGCAACGCGCACTACGTCTTCACCCGCACCGTGGGTGTGGGCGGCAGCCTCAAGTACACCGACGAGCTCATCCTGCTCTGCCCGTACCTCAACGGCGCGCCCAACACCGCCGCCCGCTCGAGCGTGAACACGGTGTTCCGCTGGACGCACCTCTCGGACGGCACCTTCGTGGCCCGCGGCGACACGGCGGCCACTGCGGACTCGGCCGACACCAACACGCCCAACATCCCCAGCGGCGACAAGATCGAGGGCGTCACCTGCGGCACCCTGGGCAACGGCGACGCGGAGAAGTACTGGATGATGAAGCTCGAGGACTCGAGCGGCGCCACGATCCAGTCGGGCACCTTCAGCTACGACTCGCTGCCCAACACGGATCCCACCACGGCCTGCGACGCGGCCTTCGGCCCCATCCCGAGCACCGATAACGGCACCAACGACTACGACTTCTCGAGCGTGAACTTCGCCGACCCGACCGCGGTGAGCTTCCCGAGCCAGGGCTAGTCGAAAGACGAGCGCAGCACGCGCGGCCGTCGTCCCTCCGGGGGCGGCGGCCGTTGTGTTAGAAGCGGCGCATGCCCTGGACGCCGCTCATCGACGTCGCGCAGCTGCCGCCGGGCCGCGGCGTGGTGGTGGATCGGCCGGGCGGGGCGCTCGCGGTGTTCGTCGAGAACGGCGTGCCCCACGTGCTCGAGAACACCTGCCCGCATCGCGACGGCGATCTCGGGGAAGGCCACGTGGTGAATGGCTGCGTGTACTGTCCGCTCCATGCTTGGCCGTTCGACCTGCGCACCGGCGAATCGCCCACGCATCCGTTGGCGCGGGTGCGCGTGTTTCCCGCCCGCATCGAAGGCGGAAAGGTCGAGGCCGAGTTAGAGAACGCGCAGGTCGAATCGCAAGGAGCCCGCTAGATGCCGCCGCGCATGCAGGTCGAGGTCGACTTCCGCTTCTCCGCCGCGCACGCCCTGCCGCTGTACGAGGGCCCGTGTCAGCGCATGCACGGCCACAACTACAAGCTGCGCGTGATCTCGACCGCCACGCTGAATCCCAAGACCGGCATCGCCCTCGACTTTGGCGACGTGCAGAAGGTCGTGCAGCGCGAGATCATGCCGCAGTGTGATCACCGCGTGCTCAACGACTTCATGGAGAATCCCACCGCGGAGAACGTGATCCTCTGGATGTGGGAGAAGCTGAAGGGGCCGCTGCCGGGGTTGCTCGAGCTGCGGCTCTGGGAGCAAGACGAGTTCTGCATGGTGTACCGGGGCGAGTGATGCCGAAGCCGGATCGAGCGCGCATGCAGGCGGCGGTCCGGGCCTTCCTCGAGGCCGCGGGCCTCGACGCATCCGCGGATGTGAACCTGCGCGAGACGCCCGAGCGTGTGACGGAAGCCTGGGCCGACGAGTTTCTCGATGGCTACCAGCGCACCGCGAAGGACGCGCTCGGTGAGACCTACCCGGTGCCTGCGAGCGGCAGGGGCGAGCTGGTGGTCGTGAGCGGAATTGCGTTCCACTCGGCGTGTCCGCACCACCTGCTGCCGTATCGCGGCGTGGCGCACCTCGCGTACGTGCCGAACGATCGCGTGGTGGGTTTCGGCAAGCTCTCGACGCTCGTGGATGTCCTCGCGCATCGCCTGGTGCTGCAGGAGGATCTCGCGCGCGAGATCGCGAACGCGCTGGTGCGCGAGCTGGGCGCGCTCGGTGCGGCGTGTGCGATCCGCGCGGAGCAGGCGTGTCTGCGGATGCGCGGTGAGGAGCAGCCGCACGCGGTCACGTACTCCGAGAGCTACGCGGGCACGCTGGCGACCGACGCCGAGCTGCGCGCGCGCTTCGTCCGGGTGGTGGGGCCGTGAGCGAGGGCTGGTGGCTCGTCACCGGGGCGTCGCGCGGAATTGGGCGCGCCGTGGCGCTTGCGCTGGCTGAGCCCTCGCGGCCGCTGCTGCTCACCGCGACTCGAATCGAGCACGTCGAGCCGCTCTGCGCCGAGCTCGTGGCTCGCGGCATGCGTGCCGAGCCGCTGGCGATGGATCTCACGCGACTCGAGTCCGGGCGGCTGCAAGCGGCGCTCGAAGGCAAGCCGCTTGCGGGGCTGGTGAACAACGCGGGCGTGCTCGAGCGCGGGAATCTCTCCGACGTCACCGACGCGCAGCTCGAGCGCATCGTGGCCGTGAACTTCTCGGGCGTGGTGAAGGTCACGCGCGAGGCGCTGCGCGGCATGCGGCCCGGCGCGCGCATCATCAACATCGGCAGCATCTCGGGAACCCTCGGGACGCCGGGCGCGAGCCTCTACAACGCGACGAAGTGGGCCATGACGGGCCTCACCAAGAGCTGGGCCGAGGAGCTCAAGCCACGCGGGATCTTCGTCGCGGAGGTGCGGCCGGGCTCGGTCGACACCGACATGCTCAAGCAGACGCCCTTCGAGCCGCAGATGCAGCCCGAGGACGTGGCCAAGGTCGTGCGCTACCTCGCGCTGGAGGCGCCCGGTGCGATGACGGGCGCCGCCGTGGACGTGTTCGGATGAAGCTCCTGCCGCAGCTGCGCGAGATCTTCGGCGAGGCGCTGAGCGTCGACGCGGAGAAGCGCGCCGAGTACGGCCGCGACGAGAGCGACATGGGCGTTCATCCGCCCGAGGCGATCGTCTTCGCGAGCGCGACGGAGCAGGTGAGCAGGCTGCTCGCGCTGTGTCAGCGCCAGCGCGTGCCGGTGGTGCCCGTGGGCGCGCGCTCGGGCAAGAGCGGCGGTTCACTCTCGGTGAAGGGCGGAGTCGCGCTGAGCCTCGAGCGGATGAACCGCATCGTCGAGGTGAACGCGGGCGACCTCACGGCGACGGTGCAGCCCGGGGTGATCCTCGGCGACCTGATGCGGGCGGTCGAAGCGCAGGGGCTCTTCTATCCGCCGGACCCGAACAGCCTCGAGGTGTGCACGCTCGGCGGGAACATCGCCGAGAACGCAGGCGGGCCGCGCGCGCTCAAGTACGGCGTCACGCGCGACTACGTGCTCGGCATGGAGTGGGTGACGCCCACCGGCGATGTGCTGCACGTGGGCAAGCAGACCATCAAGGGCGTCGCGGGCTACGACCTGGTGGGCTTGTTCGTGGGCAGCGAGGGGACGCTCGGCGTCGCGACGGAGATAACGCTTCAGTTAATACCCTTGCCCCGCGCGGTGCAGACGGCGCTCTTGCTCTTCGGCTCGCTCGACGACGCCGCGCGCGCCATCACGGCCGTGCTGCAAGGCGGCTTCTTGCCGCGCACGCTCGAGCTGCTCGATCCGAACGCGGTGCGCGCGGTGAACGGTCGCGGCTTCGATTTTCCGAGCGGGACGGCCGCGGCGATCATCGCCGAGGTCGATGGCAGCGACGCCGACGCGTGCCTGGCCGAGCTGGCGAAGTTGTGCGAGCTCGCGCAGGCGCAGGGCGCGCGCGAGGCGCTCGTGGCCCAGAACCCGGCGCAGCGGGAGCAGTTGTGGGCCGCGCGGCGCAAGGTGTCGCCGGCGCTGCGGCAGCTCGCCAAGCACAAGCTCAGCGAGGACATCGTCGTGCCCCGCAGCCAGATCCCCGCGATGATCTCGGCCACGCACGAGATGGGGAAGCGCCTGGGGCTCGAGGTCGCGACCTACGGCCACGCGGGTGACGGCAACCTGCACGCCAACGTGCTCTATGGCGGCCCAGAGGACCTGCCGCGGGTGGACGAGGCGATGGCGACCATCATGCGCGACGCCGTCCGGCTCGGCGGGACCATCACCGGCGAGCACGGCGTGGGCGTGGCCAAGCGGAAGTACCTGGCGCTCGAGCAGTCGAGCGCGCTCATCGCGCTGCAGCGCGGCTTGCAGCGCTTCTTCGATCCCGCGGGCATCATGAACCCCGGCAAGATCTTCCCCGACCCGTGAACGCTCTCGAGAAGTTGCAGCGTGAGATCATCTCGTGCCGGAAGTGTCCGCGGCTGGTGGCGTGGCGCGAGCAGGTGGCGCGTGAGAAGCGACGCGCGTTTCGCGACTGGACCTATTGGGGCCGGCCCGTCCCGAGCTTCGGCGATCCGCGCGCGCGCCTGGTGATCGTGGGCCTCGCGCCGGCGGCACATGGGGCGAATCGCACCGGCCGCATGTTCACGGGCGATCGCTCGGGCGACTTTCTCTACGCCGCCCTCCACCGCGCGGGCTACGCCAACCAGCCCACGAGCACGCACAAGGATGATGGGCTCAAGCTGCGCGACGCGTACATCGTGGCGCCGGTGCGCTGTGCGCCGCCGGCCAACAAGCCCACGCCCGAAGAGATCGCCACCTGCGCGCCGTACCTCGAGCGCGAGCTCGAGCTGCTCAAGCCCAGGGTGACGCTCGCGCTGGGCGCGATTGCGTGGAACGCGATCCTCGATCACCACGCGGCGATGGGCCGGACGATTCCGCGGCCGCGGCCCAGGTTTGGCCACGGCGCCACCTGCGAGATTCCGGGCGCGCCACTGCTGCTCGGCAGCTACCACGTGAGCCAGCAGAACACGCAGACGGGGAAGCTCACGCCCAAGATGTTCGACGCGGTGCTCGCATGCGCACGTCTTGTTGCCGGCGGTTCAAGCCAGCCCCACCATCCCAACGCATCTTGAACTACTCTCGAGTGATGCGAGGATCATTCCTGCGAATCATCGCCGCGAGCTTGGCGACCGGCGCGATGGCAGCGTGCCTGAAGATTGAGGCGCCACCATCATGCAGGCAAGACGCCGATTGTCCACCGACGGCATTTTGCAACCTTGAAGTCGCCGGGGGAGTTTGTTTCCAGCGTGAAGATGCAGGTGCAATCGCAACAGTGTCGAGCCTAGGCTCCTCCGGTTCGGCCGGCGCCGGTTCAGCGGGGGATTCATCGAGCTCCGCCGGTTCGACGAGTTCAGGGTCGAATTCGGGAAGTTCGGCCGCAGCAAGTTCGAGTGGCGGTCCGAACTCAGGGGCATCCGGGGCTTCCACGTCGTCCACTTCGACGACGGGATCGACTGGAGGAAGTGGTTCGGCCTCCAGCACCAGCAGCACTGGAACCACGGGCCAAGTTCGGATCGTGAGCTTGACCGCCTCGCCTCAAATCATCAATAGCGGCCAAGTCTCAACGATCTCCTGGGTTACTCAGAACGCAACCGTACTTGAACTCGATCCCAGTCCCGGCGTGGTGACAGGCACCAGTTACGAAGTGGCTCCCGGAGACACAACGGTTTACACGCTGCACGCGAGCGACGGAGTAACGATCGTCAGCCAGGATGTGGTCGTCGGCGTTCGGCCGACGATTTCAGGCTTTGGAGTGAGTCCATCACCAATTCAGTGCGGACAACTCATCACTTTCAATTGGCAGGTCACTGGCGCGGCGAATTTGAACCTCTCGCCATTCGCGGGGAATGTGACCGGGCGTACCGCGGCGTCCGTGCAGTTGAAGCGAAATGCCCTCTTTCAGTTGACGGCGTCGAATGATGCTGGCTCGACGACTGCGGATTTACTCGTCGTCGCTCCTCCAGTTGTCGACGAATTCCAGGCCGATCAGGCTTCGCTGTCCGATGGTGGAGTCGCAACGATCACGTATTCCACAGAGTGCACGGACGCTGCGTCGATCAGTCCAGATGCGGGAGTTGCATTGGCGCTCAATAGTCAGTCGAACTTCCAGGTTTCGCCGAGCATTACGACCACGTACACCCTGACCGCGGTCAGCGATGCAGGTTCAACCCAGTCGCAGCTCACCATTTCCGTACCGTAGTGCTCTCAGGGAAACCCGAGGCTCAGTCGTGTACGTACGATTCCTGACCCGGTTGAAATATGCAGATCAAGCGGTTGTCTTCGCAGGCACTGCGTGACCTCGGGAAGGTTCGGCCCGTCGCGTTGTTCACTGACCCCGCGCGCTCGCTCGTTGCCATTCTCATCAAAAGTAGCGTCGACCTGATATCTAAGTGCGACACCCGCATGGGTTGCTGCGACGGGCTGCCAGCACTCGCGAAGGAGGCGTTCGCGCTCAGCGTCCAAGGCGAGTTGGGCCTCACCTTGAGATCTCATGCGGGCAACCGCTGGATCAATCGCACTCGACGCCTGTTCCATTCTTGAAGCCGATGGTTGCGCTCGCAGGCCGAGGTAGAGGCCAGCGCCTCCAAGCGCTCCAGCCGCCACGATCGCGACAGGTATAGACCAATTCTGTGAGTTCAAGGTCGTGATGGTCTAGTTTGTAATTGTCGCCGTCGTGTAGCTGTATTCGTTATTGTTCCAATTTGCGTTTCCATTCGTGGTGCCGCAGAGACCAACCGAATAAGTCCCTGCTGCCAAACCCGAGAGGACGCTGGTGAGCGAGAAGGGCAGCCGCGTGTTCTGCGCGACGCGCTCGCCGAAGAGCCCGCCGCCGCTGGTAAACAGTGTCGTGCCGCTCACGTAACAAATATCGATATCGAGTGAGGTCGCGCCCCCTGAAGCCGTCGACCCGAGGTTCGCAACCGAGGTGACGAGAATGTTCTGGCCGGCGGCGATCGTCACTGACACGGAGGCCGCAAGCATTCGGTACGTTGTGTCGGCAGGGAGCGCGGACCCAGGGGCATTGAAGACGAAGCCCTGCGCATTCGTCGTGATGGCCACGCCAGCGGCACCCGTTGCGCCCTTGGCTCCCGCCGGACCCGTGGCGCCGGTGGCGCCTGTCGGACCGGCTGGACCTGCGACTCCCTGTGCGCCCTGTGGCCCCGCCGCGCCCGCCGGACCCTGCGCGCCAGCAGGCCCGGCGGCACCCTGGGCGCCTTGCGCACCTTGCGGACCGGTCGGACCTGCGGGGCCCTGGGCACCTTGCGCGCCCTGCGGACCGGTCGGACCTGCGGGGCCCTGTGCACCCGATGCGCCCGTCGGACCCGCGGGACCCGTCGGTCCGGTGGGGCCGCGCAGCCCCGACGACGGTCCCACCCAGTTGCCGTTTGAGTCGATGACCTGGGTGCCGTTCACGGTGACGCTGGTGGGGTTGATGTCGCCGGTGGCGTCGTTGGCCTTGAGCGCGTAGGGCACGCTGGTGATGGCTTCTCGAGGCGTCATCTCCGCGTCGGTGCCCACCGCGATGCCCAGGTATCGAATCGTCCCGTCGAAGGCGCTCGCCGGCAGCGCGGTCACGCTGCCCAACTGCACCGCGAAGTAGCCCTGGTTCACCTGGATGGTCTGCTGCTCCGTCCAGAGCGCGCTGCCGCCGGCCGGACCGGCGTAGAGCGCGAAGTGCAGGATCACGGCGCCCGTCACCGGGTTGCCGCTGGAATCGACGAGCCGGCCCTCCTCGGTGAGCGTGTCGGGCACGGCGGCGCGCGCGAGGCGAGGCGCGGCGAGGGTTGCCGCCACCAGGGCCATGGCCAGCGTCAGTTTGCGGAGCATCGGAGACCTCGCTTCGAATCAGGGCGCGCCAGGCGGGACCACGCCGAGCTGCATGCGAAAGTTGGTGGACTGCATCACCGGCCGGGAGCCGTCGCTGGTGCGGACCTGGAGGCTGTGGTTCGCGCTCGACATCGCCGTCGCGCCTGCCACTTCGCCAGTCTGGTTCGCGTCGCCAGCGCCGGTGGTGCTCGTCGTGCCTGTGGTGCTGCTGGTGCTGCCCGTCGACCCTGCGGCCGTGGTGGAGCCGGAGCTTCCCGCGCTGGTGGACGTCGACGCGGAGCTGCCCGCGCTGGTCGACGTCGACGCGGAGCTGCCTGCGCTGGTCGACGCCGTGGTCGACCCGTGCGAGCCGCCGTTGCTGCTGTTCGTCGATCCGGCGGTGCCGGTGGAGCCAGCGGCCGTCGTCGAGCCCGCGCTGCCCGACGCGCTGGTGCCCTCGATGCTCCCGCCCGTCGAGCCCGTGCCGGTGGTGCTGCCGCCCGAATGGCCGCCGCTGGTGGAGGAGATGAGCTGGCCAGAGGTGGTGGTCGTCGTCTTCTGGGGCGGGCTCTGGGTGAGCTTGTTGCCGCTGCAACCCGCAAGCACGGCCACCAGGAGGATCGTGGCGCCGCGCAGAGACATGCCGAACTCGCTCCAACCGGGCGCTTGGCCAGCGCCTTGTCAATCGCGTGTAGCAGAAGCCTGGAGCAGGGCGCAACAGGCCGTCCCGCGCTGCCCAAGCCCCCATTATCGGCGTCAGTGCGTCGAAGGTTGCTCCGGCAAGCGCTCCAGGAGCTTCGGCGCCTCGCCGCGAGGGAGCTCGAACCAGAAGGTGCTCCCTCGGCCCGGCTCCGAGGAGAGCCCGATGCGTCCGCCGTGCGCCTCGCAGAGCCGCTTGGCGGTGGCCAGGCCGAGCCCGATGCCTGGCTTCTGCACGTCGGTGCCGCGGACGTAGGGCTCGAAGATGGTGCTCTGCAGCGGCTTGGGGATGCCGTTGCCGTTGTCGACGACCTCCACGCGCACCCGGTCGCGCTCGACGGACGCGCGGATGCGCACGCTGCGCCCGTCCTGGGTGGTGCCGTCGGGCATGTACTTCACGGCGTTGGTCACGAGGTTTCCGGCGATGCTGGCGAGCACCCCGGGCAGGCAGGCCACCCAGACGCCCGGCGGCGCCTCCAGCTCCACGGTCACCTCGCGCTCCCGGGCGAGGTCGGCGGCATCGGCGGCCACGCCCTCGAGCACCGGCTGCAGCTCGCAGATCGCCCCGGGCTCCGAGCGCGCGCCTGCCCGGGCGAAGGTGAGCAGCGCCTCCACGATGCGGTGCGTGCGCTTGAGGCTGGCGCGCCCGCGGCGGACCGCGTCCTCCTTGGGCAACCCGCGCTCCATGAGGTCGAGCGAGAGCCCCACCGCGTTGAGCGGGTTGAGGATGTCGTGGGCCACGCGCCCGGCAAACGCCTCCAGCTCCTCGGCGCGCGCACCCAGCAATCGTTGCTGCGACTCCAGCGTCTCCAGGTAGAAGCGGATGGTGCGCCACACCAGCACCGCCGCCACGAGCGTCGCGAGGATGCAGATCGCGTCCAGCAGGTAGAGGAGGCGCACCGAGCCTGCCTGTTGGCGCTCGACGGTCGCGCCGACGTCGCTCGCCTGAGCCGAGTTGAGCAGGATGAGCCCCAGCGTGGCCTGCTGCGTGGCCTCGAGCGCCGGCCCCACCCGGTGCTCGACCAGCTCGCGCTCGACGGGCTCGCTGCTCGCGTTCAGCGCGGCGGCGACCTTGGCGTCGGCGTCGTCGAGCAAGGCGGCGAGCGCCTCGGCCTGCGGCTTCTCCCCGGGGAAGAAGTGGAAGCCCAGGTAGGTGTTGAAGGCCTTGCGCGAGTCCTTCTGCGCGGCTTGCACCTCGCTCGCCAGCGCGGGCCGCGAGGGCTCGTCGGAGTGGGCGTGCCGCTCGAGGAGCAGCTGCTCGCGCGTGAGGTTCGCGCGCAGCAGACCCAGGTACTCGATGGAGGGCAGGGCGTTGATGCCGATCTCGCGGGCGCGGTTCTGAACGCTGCTCAGGGTGCGGTCGCTGATGACGTCCGCGACAAAGAAGAGCGCCAGCGGCACGGCCAGTGCCACGAACAAGACCCAACCGGATGGCCTCGAAACGCGCGACAGCATCGCGGACACGCCCCCACAGACGACGTCCAACCCCATCATACTTGCAAACGAAGCTTGCGGCCTTTCACCTCGAATGGCCCGGGCGGAACCGCGCGGTCGCGCGCTCCGTGGGCGGGCTGCTCATTTCCGCGCTTGATTCCCAAGTGCGGCTTCGCTAGCTAACCGTCGACTTCTTCATCGTTTGTCCCTTCAACAAGGAGATGTGCCGTGGCTGAGACCTTCGACGTCGTCGTGATTGGCTCCGGTCCCGGCGGCTACGTGGCGGCCATCAAGGCTGCTCAGCTGGGGCTCAAGACGGCGATCGTGGAGAAGGACAAGCGCCTGGGCGGCACCTGCACGCTCGTGGGCTGCATCCCCACCAAGGCGCTGCTCGCGACCGCGGAGCTGATGGAGAAGCTCAAGGACGCGAAGGAGTTCGGCGTCGACGTGAAGGACTTCGGGCTCAACTTCCTTCAGGCCTACAAGCGCAAGGAGGACGTGGTCGCCAAGAACTCGGCGGGCATCGACTTCCTGATGAAGAAGAACAAGATCACCGTGTTCAAGGGCCACGGCCGGCTCGCGGGCAAGGGCAAGGTGGAGGTCTCGGGCGACAAGAAGGAAGTCCTCGACACCAAGAACATCATCATCGCCACCGGCTCCGTGCCGCGCACGCTCCCGGGCATCGAGCCGGATCACAAGCGCATCCTCAACTCCGACTCCGTGCTCCGCCTGGAGACGCAGCCCAAGAGCATGATCGTGCTCGGCGCTGGCGCGGTGGGCATGGAGTTCGCCTCTGTGTTCGACAGCTTTGGCACCAAGGCAACGGTGGTCGAGATGTTCCCGCACCTGCTCCCCATCGAGGACGAGGACTGCTCGGTGGAGATCGAGAAGGCCTACCGCAAGCGCAAGATCGACTTCCTCACCGACGCCAAGGTCGAGAAGGTGGAGAAGAACGACAAGGGCGTGAAGGTGACCATCAAGAAGGGCACCGAGACGCAGGTGCTCGAGGCGGAGACGCTGCTCTCGGCCGTGGGCCGGTCGCCGGTGTCGAACGACCTCGGCCTGGAGAAGACCGGGGTGAAGGTGGACCGCGGCTTCATCGTCGTGGACAACATGTTCCGAACGGGCGAGCCCAACGTCTTCGCCATCGGCGACGTGATCACCCTCGGCAACGGGCCGCACCCGGCGCTCGCGCACGTGGCCAGCTACGAGGGCGTGGTCACCGCCGAGTTCATCGCCGGCAAGAACCCGCAGCCGGTGAACTACGACCGCATCCCCAGCGCGACGTACTGCTATCCGGAAGTCGCGAGCGTGGGCCTCACGGAGAAGAAGGCCAAGGAGCGCGGCTACGACGTGAAGACGGGCAAGTTCCCGTTCTCCGCGAGCGGCAAGGCGCGCATCGTGGGCGAGAGCTGGGGCTTCGTGAAGATCGTCGCCGACAAGAAGTACGACGAGGTGCTCGGCGTGCACCTGGTGGGCCCGCACGCGACGGAGCTGCTCGCTGAGGCCTGCCTGGGGCTGCGGCTCGAGACGACGGTCGAGGAGATCGAGAAGACCATGCACGCGCACCCCACGCTGTCGGAGGCCGTCCTCGAGGCGGCCCACGCGGCGATGGGCCACACGCTGCACATGTAGACTGCGCCCGTGCAGCCAACGCGGCGACAGTGGGTGGTCTGGGGCGTGAGCGGCCTGGTGGGCGTGCTGCTCCTGGGCGCGCTCACCGTGACCGCGGTGTACCTGTCGACCTCGTTCGTCATCGGCTACGCGCAGATTCCGCCGCCGACGGTCGAAGCCACGAAGCCCGACCCGACGCAAGCGGTCGGTCGCTAGATTTTCCCCACGAATCTTGCGAGAGTTGCGGGCAGATCCATGTCCGAGACTCTGCGCCCCAGCACCGGCCCATCCGCGCCGGATCCGCTCATCGGGCAGACGATCAACGGCAGCTACGAGATCCTGCGCCTGCTCGGCGCCGGCGGCATGGGGAACGTGTACGAGGCGAAGCACACCCGCCTCCCGAAAAAGTTCGCCATCAAGGTCGTGCGCAGCGATCTGGCCAAGGACGAGGCCGCGTTCGAGCGCTTCAAGCGCGAGGCCGACATCGCCTCCAGCCTGGGCAACAAGCACATCGTCGAGGTGCACGACTGGAACGTGCTCCCCGACGGCTCGCCGTACATGGTGATGGAGTTCCTCACCGGCGAGGACCTCGCGAATCGCCTCGGGCGCCACAAGCGGCTCGGCCCCGACGAGGCAGTGCAGATCCTCACCCAGGTGGTGTCTGCGCTGGAGAGCGCGCACGCCCGCGGCATCGTGCACCGCGACATCAAGCCCGAGAACATCTTCCTCGCGCAGATCGACGACGAGCCCGACTTCGTGAAGCTGCTCGACTTCGGCCTCTCGAAGATCCGCGGCTCGCAGAAGCGGCTCACGGCGAACCTCTCGGTGCTGGGCACGCCCTGGTACATGAGCCCCGAGCAGGCCCGCGGCGACTCCGACCTCGATCACCGCACCGACCTGTACGCGCTCGCGGTGGTGCTCTACCAGGTGCTCTGCGGACGCGTGCCGTTCGAGGGCGAGAACGTCTACGGCGTGCTCACCCAGATCGCCACCCAGCAGCCGCCGCCCATCACCCAGTTCGCGCCAGACCTGCCGAAGCAGCTCGAAATCGTGCTCCAGAAGGCGCTGGCCAAGGAGCCGAACGGGCGCTACCCGTCGGTGCGCGAGTTCTGGGAAGCGGCGACGGCTGCGCTGGGCATTTCGGTGGTGCGCAAGAGCCTGCCCTCCGCGCGCGTGCCCGGGCCGAGCGGCGAGCCGTTCCGCGTGCCCACCCCCTCGCAGCTCCACGTGGGCGGCATGCCCACCATCACCAGCTCGCAGGAGAAGCTGTCGCAGCAGGCGCAGGCGCAGCCCATCCCGCTCACGAACGTCGCCAAGGCGAAGAGCAAGCCCGACGCAAAGGCCGACTCGTCGCCGAGCATGATCCTGCTGCACCAGGCGGCGTTCGGGAAACGCAACAACAGCAAGCTCATCGCGTTGGGCGTCGGCGGCGCGGTTCTGCTCGGCCTGATTGGCTGGGGCGTGTACCACGTGACCCGGCCGCCGGTGGTGGAGAGGGCTGTGGTGCCCGTGCCGCTGCCCACGCCGCCCGAGCCCGCGCCGATCAAGGTTCCCGAGCCGCCCAAGCCGGCCGTCGCCGACGTGAAGCCGCCCGAGCCGCCCAAGCCAATCGATGTGAAGCCGCCGGTGGCCGAGGTGAAGCCGCCGGCTCCAAAGCCCACGGTGACGCCGGCCGTCGACAAGCCCAAGCCGACGCCGAAGCCCAAGCCCTCAGGCCACAGCAAGAAGCCGCACGGCGGCGGCGAGCTCATCAACCCGGACGACGTCATCAACTAGCCGCCCGGTCTCGCGGGCGCGCTGCGGAGAGTCGCAACATGGTCATGGGACGTGCAGGCCGCGCCGCGCTGGTTGTGCTGCTCGCCGCGCTGGTCGTGCCCCGGGCCGCTCGCGCCGAGGAGGAGCCCAAGGCCCGCGCCAAGCGGCTGGTGGTCTCGGGCAGCGCCAAGTACGAGGCCGGTGATTTTCAGGGCGCGCTTCAGGATTTCCAGCAGGCGTTCTCGGCGTACCACTCGGCCAAGATCCTCTTCAACATTGGCCAGTCGTACCGCGGCATGAAGGAGCCGGCGCTCGCGGCCGAGGCGTTCGGCCAGTTCCTGGAGGAGGCCAGCCAGGACGTGAACGTCGACGAAAAGCGCATCAAGGAGGCGCGCACCGCGCTCAAGCAGCTGGAGACCGAGGTCGACCGGGTGCAGGTCGACATCACGCCGAAGGACGCCGAGCTCGAGCTCGACGGCATGCGGCCGGTGCACCCCAGCTTCTACATGCGCAAGAACGGCAGCCAGGACCTCACCAAGCCGCACTACCTGACCGCGACCGCCAACGGCTACCAGCCCACCAAGCGCGACTTCACGCTCATCGAGGCGGAGGCGCTCGCCAAGAACAAGCAGAAGCTGGTGCTGGAGCTGAAGAAGGTGGAGATCACCCAGGCGCCGACGACCTCGGTGCTCGTGCCCGTGGCCGTGCCCACCAAGGCGCCGGCGCCCACGACTGCGCCGCCGGTCGTCATTCGCGAGAAGGACAAGGACGACAAGAAGCCCGACGTCCCCGCATCCGGCACGCAGGTGGCCTCGCTCAACCCGAGCAACGGCTCGAGCAAGCCACCGGACCTGTCGCTCATCGCGCCGCCGCCGGAGAAGAACCACACGCCGGCGTTCGTCGCGTGGGGCGTGGGCGGCGCCCTGGCCACCGGCGCGGCCATCGTCGGCTTCTGGGCGCTGGGGCAGAACAACCAGCTCAAGTGCGGCCACTCGGGCCAGCCGGCCTGCACCGGTACCGACTTCGATACCGCCAGCTCCGCCCACAGCAAGGCCCAGATCGCGGACCTGCTCTGGCTGGGAACGGCCGTGGCCGGCGGCACCGGCGCGGTGCTTTGGTTCGTGGCGCCGGGAAGCCCGGATGGTGCGGGCGGCGAAGTCGGCGTGACCGGCCACTTCTAGCCAGGTCTTCCGGGGGAATCCGTGGAGCTACCCAAGAGCATCGTGCACGTGCTGCGCGCCCGCGGCCGTGAGCTGGGCGACACGCCCGCGCTGTGGAGCAAGAGGAACGGCAGCTATCAGCCCACGTCGTGGCGCGAGTACGCGAGCCTGGTGGAGCGCACCGGCCGCGGCCTGATGACGCTGGGGCTCAAGCCGGGCCAGGCCGTGGGCATCCTGGGCTTCAACCGCATCGAGTGGCACCTCGCGGCCTACGGCGCCATGAGCGCGGGCGGCACGCCGGTGGGCATCTACGTCACCAGCTCGCCCGAGCAGATTCAGTACATCGTGCACCACTGCGAGGCGCCGATCGTCGTGGTCGAGAACCTGGCGCAGCTCGAGAAGGTGAGGGCCCAGCGCGCGAACCTGCCCCACCTGAAGCACGTGGTGTTGATGGAGGGCCGCGCCGACGACGCGGTGTCCTTCGACGATCTGCTCGCGCGCGCCGACGGCACCCCGCGCGAAGATCTCGACGCGCGCGTGGCCGGGCTCGAGCCCGAGGGCCTGGCGACGCTCATCTACACCTCGGGGACCACCGGTCCGCCGAAGGGCGTGGAGATCACCCACAAGAACGTGGTGTGGACGGCCGCGTACCTCACCAAGTGCGTGGGCGCGCCCGAGGGCGAGATCCTCATCAGCTACCTGCCGCTCTCGCACATCGCCGAGCAGCTGGTGTCGATGCACTGCGGGGTGTGGAACCGGTTCGAGGTCTACTTCGCCGAGAGCCTGGAGAAGCTGCCCGAGAACCTGCGCGAGGTGCGGCCGACCTTGTTCTTCGCGGTGCCGCGCGTGTGGGAGAAGTTCAAGGCGCGCCTCGAGGACGCGATCGCCCAGGCGCCGGCGCAGCGCAAGAAGCTCCTGGCGCGCGCGCAGAAGGTGGCCACCGCGTACCACGAGAGGGCGATGGTCTCCGAGAAGCCGGGGCCGCTGGTGGCGCTGCAGTACGCGATCTTCAAGCGGCTGGTCTTCTCCAAGCTGCACGCGCGGCTGGGGCTGGAGCGGTGCAAGCTCTTCGGCACCAGCGCGGCGCCGATTGGCCGCGACGTGCTCGAGTTCTTCCGAGCCATCGACGTGCCGCTGCTCGAGACCTACGGGCAGAGCGAGGTCACCGGACCGACCAGCGTGAGCATTCCCGGGGCGGCGCGCTTCGGCTTCCTGGGGCGGCCCATGCCCGGGCTCACGGTGCGCATCGCCGAGGACGGCGAGATCCTGGTGAAGGGCGACAACGTCTGCAAGGGCTACCACAAGGAGCCCGCGGCCACGGCGGAGCTCCTCGAGGGCGGCTGGATGCACTCGGGCGACGTGGGCGAGATCGACGCCCAGGGCTACCTGCGCATCACCGACCGCAAGAAAGACCTCATCGTCACCTCGGGCGGCAAGAAGGCCGCGCCCCAGGAGCTGGAGAAGCACCTGCGCGCCATCTTCCCGGTAGGGAACGCGGTGGTGGTGGGCGAGTCGCGGAACTATCTGTGCGCGCTGCTCACGCTCGATCCGGATGCGGCCAAGCGCTTCGCCCGCGAGCGCGGCCTGCCCGAGGACCCGGGCGCGCTGGTGGCGAACCCGACGCTGCAGGCCCAGCTCCAGCAAGGCGTCGACGCGCTCAACGGCAAGCTCGCCAAGTGGGAGACCATCAAGCGCTTCGAAATATTGCCCAGCGACTTCACCGTCGAGGGCGGCGAGCTCACGCCCACCTTGAAGATCAAGCGCAAGGTGGTGGCCGAGAAGTACCGCGCGAACATCGAGCGCATGTACGAAGGCGACTGAGCGGCGTCAGTAGGTGACTTGCCAGATCGCGCCGTAGACGGCGACGACCAGGTGGTTGGCGCCGTCGGTGCGAAGGCCGTCGGGCTCGGTGAGGGTGTCGCCACCGCCGAGCGTGGTCACGCCCGCCGACGACACCTCGCGCACCAGGCCCGTGGACTGCTCGGTCACGAAGATGTTCCCGCTGGCGTCGACGGTGATGCCGGTGAGCGGGCAGAACACGGCGTTGAGCGGATTCGAATCGTCGGAGCCGCTGCCTGCGGCGCAGCACGACGAGCCCGCGACGGTGGTCACGTTGTGCATGGGCGTGTTGTCCATCTTCCGGATGCGGCAGCTGGTGCCCTGCTCGGCGATGTAGACCGAGCCGTCGGGGCCCATGGCGATGGCGCGCGGGTCGTCGAAGGTGGCGGAGAGCCCGCCGCCGTCGTTGCGCGAGTCGAGAGAGCCGGCCTGCTGGCTCGACGAGCCGGCGATGGTGGTCACGCTGTTTCCGCTGATGTCGACGTAGCGGAGGTCGTTGTTGGTCTCCTCGGCGACGATGAGGTTTCCCGAGCCGTCGATGACGATGCCGAACGGGTCTTTGAACTCGCTCGCGGTGAGCGAGGCGTCGGTGTGGCCCTCGCCATAGCGGTCGCCCACCGTGAGCAGCTCGCTGCCGTCGGAGAGCCGCACCTTGATCAAGTAGCCCTCCTGGTTGCCGGCCACCGACACCCAGATGTCGCCGTTGGCGTCGGCGGCGATCGCGTTGGGAAGCCCGCTGGGCGAGGCCTTGAGCACCCAGGAGGAGCCCTGGTTCCACTGGTAGAGCTCGGAAGCGTCGTCCAGCACGACGTACGTCCCGGGCGCGGTGACGACCACGTCCTTCACGTACCCGCAGTTGCCCGGGCAGCCGTCGGCGAGGACCGAGTAGGCGCCGCTGGAGCCCGAGGTTCCGGTGGTGCTCGTCGACGTGGTGCTGCTCGTGCTTCCCGTGCTGCCGCCCGTGCTGGAGGTGGCCGACACCGTGCCCGTGCTGGAGCTCTGGGTGCTGGTGCCGGTGGTGCTCGTGCTCGTGGCGTTGGTCGACGTGGACGTGCCGGTCGTCGTGCCTTCGGTGGTCGAGCTGGTGCCGGTGCTGCCCGTGGAGCCGGCCGTGGTCGAGCCGCTGCCTCCGTCGGCGCGGGGGACCTCGCTCTTCGCCGCGTTCTCGTCGGTGTACTGCAGGGTGCAGCCCGCCAGCGTGAGCAGCAGGGCGCCGATGAGCGCGCGCATCAGAAGCTCCCCCGCACGCCGACATCGCCGCCTGCGCCGCCGGGTGAGTCTGGGCCGCGCAGGAAGAAGTACGCCGAGAGCCCGCCCGTCGCGAGCGCGCTGACCCACAGCGCGTCGGCGACTGGGCCTTGCCACTTGAGGCTCGCGTCGCCGTCCTTGCAGCTCTGCACGGTGACGTTGGCGTTTTTGTAGCAGTCCTGCGCCGTGGTGTAGGTGTTGTGGACCTGCAAGGTCATGATCGCCGCGCCCGCCGCGAGCACGCCCGCGGCCGCGAGCGAGACGTACGCCGGCACGCGCGACGGCGCTTCGACCGGCGCTGGCGTCGACGCCGTCAGCCCTCCAGCCGGCGTCGGCGTGGCCGCGCGAAGCCCGCCGTCCACGAGCAGCTTGCGGGTCATGGCCACGGCCGCGTCGCCGAGGGCATTCTCGTTGTCCTTGATGAAGTCGCCTTCGCTGCCTGCCACCCGGGCCTTCTGGGTATTGAGCAGGCGCAGGTCGAGCCGGTAGCGGTCGCCGAGCTTGCCCAGCTGGCCGGTGATCATGAAGTCCACGCCGAGCGCGCCGCCGATCTCCGCGAGGCAGCTCGAGTCCTCCTTGCAGCCGAGGAGCTGGCGCTGCTTCTCGTAGCCGATGAGGCTCTTCACCTCCGCGCTGGAGATGACCTCCATGCCGCCGGACTTGATGACCTCGCTCATGGTCACCTGCGTGAGCAGGCGGGCCTGCGGGCCCACGTTCCCGGTGACGTCGTCGAAGTCGACGATGGCGATCTTGGCCTTCTTGGCGGTGGGGGACGCCGCGAGGGCAACCACGAGCAGCGCGGTGAGCATCGAAGGAAACCTCGTCTGCGGCGCAGGCCACCGAACGGTAGCACGGTCGAAGACCCATCGACTTGGGCCGTGGCAGAGCGCGTTCCGCTGTGTTACGAGCACGCGCGACATGGCAGCCACCCTCATCACCGGCGGACGCGTCATCGATCCCGCCGAGAACCTCGACGCGGTCCGCGACGTGCTCCTCCACGAGGGCAAGGTGGCCGCGGTGGGCGAGCGGTTGGCTGCTCCGCCGGACGCCGAGCGTGTGGACGCCCGCGGCAAGTGGGTGCTGCCCGGCTTCATCGATCTGCACGTGCACCTGCGCGAGCCCGGCGACGAGTACAAAGAGACCGTGGCGACGGGCGTGGCGTCGGCGGTGGCAGGTGGCTTCACCACCGTCGTGGCCATGCCGAACACGCGGCCGACCAACGACACCGTGGCCGTGACCGAGCTCATCCTCGAGCGCGCGCGGCAAGCGCAGAAGGCGCGCGTCGTTCCGGCCGGCGCAATCACCGTGGGCCTCAAGGGCGAGACCCTCTCCGAGATTGGCGACCTGGTTGCCGCTGGCTGCCGAGCCATCACCGATGACGGCCGGCCGGTGATGAACGCGGGACTGATGCGACGCGCGCTCGAGTACGCGCAGCTCTTCGATGTCCCCGTCATGGTGCACGAGGAGGATCTCGATCTCTCCAAGGGCGGCGTGATGAACGAGGGCCCGGTCGCGACCAAGCTCGGGCTGCGCGGCGTGCCCAATGCCGCGGAAGTGGCGATGGTCGTCCGCGACATCGCGCTGCTCGAGGAAGTGGGCGGGCATCTGCACATCGCGCACCTCTCGTGCGCGGGCAGCGTGCGCGCGGTGCGCGAGGCGCGCGCACGTGGCTTGCGTGTGACCGCCGAGGCCGCGCCGCACCACTTCACGCTCACCGACGAGGCCGTGGGCTGCTACCACACGCACGCCAAGATGGCGCCGCCGCTGCGGTCCGAGGCCGACCGGGAGGCCGTGATTGCCGCGATGGCCGACGGGACGATCGACGCCATTGCCACCGATCACGCGCCGCACTCGCTCGTCGAGAAGGACGTGGAGTTCGACGTCGCCGCCAACGGCATCGTGGGACTGGAGACGGCGCTGCCGCTCACGCTCGCGCTCGTGAAAGCTGGACGGCTGACCGTGAAGCGCGCCATCGAGCTTTTGACGAGCGGGCCTGCGGAGACGTTCGGGCTGCCGGGCGGAACGCTGGCCGTGGGCGCGCCGGCCGACGTGACCATCGTGGACCCCGAGGCGAGCTGGAAGGTGGAGCCGGAGAAGTTCGCGTCGAAGTCGTGCAACTCGCCGTTCGCGGGTTGGACGGTGCAGGGCAGGGTGGAGCAGACGTTCGTTGCTGGAGTGCGGGTGTTCTCGCGGGAGCGTGCATGAGCAAGAAGGCGCGACTGGTGCTGGCCGATGGCCTCGCCTTCGAGGGCGAGCAGTTCGGCGCAGAGGGCGAGCGGCTCGGCGAGGTGGTCTTCAACACCTCGCTCTTCGGCTACCAGGAGATCCTCACCGACCCGAGCTACGTCGGGCAGATCCTCTGCATGACGAACCCGGAGATCGGCAACACCGGCGTCAACGCGGCCGACGACGAGTCCGCCAAGCCGCACCCCGTGGGCTTCGTGGTCCGCAACCTCACGCGCACCCCGAGCAACTGGCGCAGCGAAGGCGATCTCTCGAGCTACCTCGCCAAGCACGGCGTGGTGGGCATCAGCGGCATCGACACGCGCAAGCTGGTGAAGCACCTCCGCGAGACCGGCGCGCAGATGGGCGTCATCAGCACGGAGAACCTGACCGAGAAGGCTTTGCAGGAGCGCGCGCAGAAGGCGCCGGGCATGGAAGGCCAGGACCTCGCCAGCGGCATCAGCTGCAAGGCGCCTTACGAGTTCACCGAGGGCTCCGGCGATCCGCTGAACGAAGGTCACGGCCCGCCGCCCGCGCAGCGGCTGCACGTGGTGGCGTACGACTTCGGCTTGAAGAAGGCGATGGTGCGGCTCTTGGTCGACCGCGGCTGCCGCGTGACCGTGGTGCCCGCGCACATGACCGCGGCCGACGTGCTCGCGATGAAGCCCAACGGCGTGTTCCTCACCAACGGCCCCGGCGATCCGGCGGCGGTGAAGGGCGTCGACAAGGAAGTGAGCGCGATGCTCGGCAAGGTGCCCATCTTCGGCATCTGCCTCGGGCACCAGATCCTCTCGCTGGCGCTGGGCGCGAAGACCTACAAGCTCAAGTTCGGCCACCGCGGTGGTAACCAACCGGTTAAGGAATTGGCGACGGGCAAGGTGGACATCACCGCCCAGAACCACGGCTTCGCGGTGGACGACAAGACGCTCACCCGCGCGCGCGTGAGCCACATCAACCTGAACGACGGCACCGTCGAGGGCATCGAGGCCCCGGACGCGCGCGCGTTCAGCGTGCAGTACCACCCCGAGGCGTCGCCCGGTCCGCATGACGCGCGGCCGCTGTTCGAGCGGTTCGTGAACTTGATGGAGTCGGGGCGGTAGTTCGAACCGACGCGCAGCTCGCGCGTTGGAACGGAAATGGATCCAGATGCCGTGCGTCGCGCTCGCGCGCGGACGCGTCTGGTGTTCGCAGCGCTGATGTTCTTGGTTGGCTTCGTCGAAGTCGTCAGCGTCAGGCTGCACCGCCGACGCGAGTTCGACTACCCGTGCGCGGATCGATGGAACAACGTTCGGATTCTTGTCGCCAAGCGCGACATCCCGGCGGGAACCGTGATCACGCGCGAGTCGTTCGAGCCGCCTCCTGATTGGAATCGGCGCTGCCCGGCTGTACCAGGCGCCATCCCTTGACGTCAGACATATGCACAGATATGCATATGTGTCGTCATGCAAGCCAATCTCTTCGAAACCCTCGCCGATCCCACGCGTCGCCGCATCGTGGAGGTGCTCGCCGGCGGTGAGTTGCCGGTGAACGACCTCGTCGCGCGCGTCGACATCCATCAATCGGGCGTCTCGCGGCACCTGCGCATCCTGCAGGAAGCTGGCTTCGTCACCGTCCGTCCCGAAGGGCAGCAGCGCTTCTACGCGCTGCGTCCCGAGCCGTTTCAGGAGCTCGATCACTGGGTCGACCGCTACCGCGCGCTCTGGGAGCGCCGGCTCGAGCGCTTCGGCAAGGAGCTCGCGCGTCGCCAAAAACTGAAGGCCAAATCCAAAGGGAGCAAGCGATGAGCGCCAAGAAGATCGTGTTCGAGCAGAGCTACACCGCCACGCTGGACGAGGTCTGGGAGCTCTGGACCACCGCCGACGGCATCGAGGCCTGGTGGGGCCCGGAGGGCTTCAGCACCAAGATCAAGAAGCTCGAGGTGAAGTCCGGCGGCGCGATCCACTACGCCATGACCGCCGTGGCGCCGGAGATGGTGCAGTTCATGAAGCAGGCCGGCATGCCCACGACCACCGAGACCAAGGGCCACTTCAGTGAGGTCACGCCCAAGACGCGTCTGGTGCTCGTGCAGGTGATGGACTTCGTGCCCGGCGTGGCGCCGTACGACATCGCCTCCGTGCTCGAGCTGTCCACCAAGGGCAAGACCGTGAAGATGAAGGTCACCGTCGACGCCGCGCACAACGAGGAGTGGACCACGCGTTCCAAGATGGGCTGGGAGAGCCAGCTCGGACGGCTCTCGAAGCTGCTCAAGGCGCGCGCGGCAAAGCGGAAGGGCTCCGAGCGTCGCGCGGATTGAATTGCGATCCGTAGATCGAGCCCAGCGCGTCGTCCGGATTGAATTTCGATCCGTAAATCAGCTCCCGCACGTCGTTCGGATTGAATCGCGATCCGTAAATCACGTTCGTCCCGACGTAAGGATTGAATTGCGATCCGTAAATCACGTTCGCCCCGACGCGGGGATTGAATTTCGATCCGTAGATCGAGTCCAGCGCGTCGTCCGGATAGAATTGCGATCCGCAGATCACCTTCGCCGCGACGCGGGGATTGAATTTCGATCCGCAAATCACGCCCGCCGAGACGCGGGGATTGAATTGCGATCCGCGTGGCTGGCGCTTGGACGATAAGAGACTCGATCATGACTCCCGACGACCCCTTCAGCAGCGACGCACTTCCCAAGCGCTCCCGGAATTTCCGGAGGGTCCTCGAGTGGATCAAAGAGAGCGGGGTGACCGCGGTCACGGCAAGAGACTTGAGCCAGTTGTTCGGCGAGCCATTTGACCACGCGCCTTCTCGCGGCATCGCGAATCGGCTCGTGGAGCGCGGTCTGCTCCAGCGACTCGCACCCGGTCGCTACGTGGTGATCCGCGCCGGAGAGTCGCCGCGCGCTCCGCTCGACCCGGGCGAGCGGCTCGATTGTTGGGTGCGTCATCACGCGTTCGCCCATGGAACGGCGATGGCACTCCATGGCTTTGGTCCGCCATTGGACCCCGAGCAGCCGCTGCAGGTCTTCGTGGGCACGGACCAGCCGCGCATGCCCAGAAGCCTGAAGCTGGACCTCGACTTTCAGATGCGCGCCCCAGCCTTCTTTCCCGGCTTCGTGCGCCTCGAACATCCCGCGCTCGGTGAAGTGAGCGTGCGTTCGTTGGCGCAGACGGCGCTCGATGCCGTCGCACAGCCCACTCGGTGTGGCGGGTTCAGCCGGGTCGCCGCCTTTGTGGCCTTCGCGCTCACCCGATGTGACGCGACCGAGATCGTCGAGGCCGGTGCGAACGCCGGCGGTCCGGCCGCGAGGAGACTTGGCTTCCTCTTGCAGACTGCGGGCGCTCGCGCTGAGGACCTCGAGCCGCTCAAGCGGCTTGGGGCTCCCCGATATGTGCCGCTCGATCCCAATGGACCCCGGGAAGGTCCGCTCGACGCCACCTGGCGCCTCAAGCTCAACGCCTCGCTCGACGGGGCCTTGGCCCGCTGACCGCTCGTCCGGTTTGCGATATGTGTGTCGGCTCTCGGGAGCCGCCATGATTCGTCGCATCGCCGTCGTGTTCGCCGCCGTGTCCCTCGCTGCTTGCAGCGGCGGCACCAAGGGCAGCTCCGGGAGCACCGCCAGCTCCACCGCGTCGAGCACCACGGCCACCATCACCACCGCGTCGTCGGGCACCAGCGGCTCGGCGTCGACGGGCACCAGCGGCTCGACGACCGGCAGCACCAGCGGCTCGACCGCCAGCGCGAGCTCGGGATCGTCAGGCGCTTCGACGAGCGGCTCCGGAAGCTCGGGCTCGACGGGCGAGGGCGGCCCGGTGATCACCTCGGTGACCGTCGAAGGCGCGGCCGCGGCCGAAGTGCGCCAGGGCGCCACCGCGAACGCGCACATCCACGGCATCAACCTCGACAACGCCACCGCCGTTCAGCTCGGCACCACCGCGCTCACGCCGAGCAGCGACACGGCCACGGAGATCGTCGCGCCGGTGACCGCGCCGCACGGCGCCACGCTGGGCGCGCTCGACCTGACCGTCACCACGCCCAACGGCAGCACGGTGGACACGGGCGCCATCACCTTCACGCCCATCGTCGTCTCGCCGAGCGGCGACGACACCGCGCCCGGCGTCCCGAGCGCGCCGTACAAGACGATCACCCAGGCGCTCACCGTTGCCCAGAGCGGCGACACCGTGCAGCTCATGGCGGGCACCTTCGGCTCCTCGGCCGAGGCGTTCCCGAGCGGGTCCACGCCCGCGAGCTACACCTGCAACGTGAAGGACGGCGTGACCCTCGCCGGCGTCGCCACCGACGCAGGCAACCCGCTCATCCTCGACGAGGTCGACGGCGGCAGCGCCACCGCGAGCCCCATCGTGCCCTGCGGCAGCATGAGCCTCTCCGACGTGGACGTGCAGGGCTTCGGCTACGGCGCGGTGGTCATCCACGGCTCGATGGACATCTCCAACATGCACCAGAGCGGCGCGGCCCAGGACGGCCTCTACGCCTCCGGCGTGAACGCGCTGCTCTCCATCGCCACCAACTCCGGCGCCGCGCAGCACTCGTCGTTCCTCAACAACGGCGCGTCGGGCCTGCACGTGCTCTCGCAGGCCACGCTGACCGCCGGCGGCTTCGACGCGACCGGCAACGCGCAGGAGGGCGTGCGCGTGGAAGGTGGCTCGAGCAGCTCGGTGCGCTTCGCGCGATTGGACCAGAACGTGGCCGCGGGCGCGTACTTCTCGGGCAACGTGCTGGTGAACATGGGTCCCTCGGTGGAGGCGAACGGCAACGGGCAGGGCGTGGTGTTCTTCAACGTCACGCGCACCAGCGCCATGGACGGCGTGACCATCGAGGGCAACACCGGCGACGGCCTCGCGGTCCTCGGCAACAGCGGCGGCGTGAACGTGACCAACAGCTTCGTGGACACCAACCTCGCCGGTCTGCACATCGACACCGACGGCGGCGCGGTGAGCGTGGGCACGACGAACTTCGTGGTGAACACCCGCGGCGTCCTCGTGCGCGGCAATCCGACGAGCGTGAACTTGAATGCCACCGGCTCCGGCTCGAACACCGTCCGCGGCAATCAGGTGAACCTCGACGTGGACGTGACCGCGAGCGCGCTCGTCTCGATGCGCGGCGTGGTCTTCGACGGCACCGACGGAGGCGCGTTCCCCGACGCCTCGCCCTCGGGCGGCGAGACCTGGGGCTGGACGTACCCGCCCGGCGACGCCGGCATCCAGTACATCAGCTCCACGGGCTTGAGCCTCGCGCCGCTCGAGTGGGATCCCGACGCGGGCGAAGGCCCGTTCAACTACCTGCTCTGGGACGGCGGCGGTTCGATCCAGTTCTAGCCGACGCGGCAGAACTGCTCGTAGTCGATGAACTCGACCTTCGCGCCCGGCGCGCACACCGGGCACTTGTGGTCGCGCCGCAGCTTGAGCTCGCCGAACTCCATCGCCAGCGCGTCGTAGGTGAGCAGCCGCCCGTTCAGCGACGCGCCGATCCCGAGCACGAGCTTGATGGCCTCGGTGGCCTGCAGCAGGCCGATGACGCCCGGCAACACGCCGAGCACGCCGGCCTCCGCGCATGAAGGCGCCAGCTCCGGCGGCGGCGGCTGCGGATAGAGGCAGCGGTAGCACGGCCCCTGGCCCGGGATGAACGTCGTGACCTGGCCTTCGAAGCGATAGATCGAGCCGTGGATGTTGGGCTTGCCCAGCATCACGCAGGCGTCGTTGAGCAGGTAGCGCGTGGGGAAGTTGTCGCCGCCGTCGATGACGAGATCGAAGCCGCTCAGGATCTCGACGACGTTCTTCGAGTCGAGCCGCTCGTGAAACTGGCTCACGCGCACGTCGGGGTTGAGCTCGTGGATCGCGCGCTCGGCCGACTCGGTCTTGGGCAGGCCGACGCGGCTGTGGCCGTGGATCACCTGGCGCTGCAGGTTCGAGAGATCGACCACGTCGCTGTCGATGAGCCCGATGTGTCCAACGCCCGCGGCCGCGAGGTAGAGCGCCGCCGGCGAGCCGAGCCCGCCCGCGCCGAGCAGCAGCACCTTCGCACCGAGCAGCTTGTCCTGACCGGCCTCGCCGACTTCAGGAATGACCAGATGTCGCCGGTAGCGCTCCTTCTGCTCCGCGGACAACCCTGTGCTCACCTCGGTCGGAAAGCCGCGGTCGTGCCAGCGGTCGAAGCCGCCGGCCATCGAGGCGACGTTCGCGTAGCCCAGCTCGAGCAGGCTCTTCGCCGCGAACGCCGAGCGCGCGCCGCCCGCGCAGTACACGACGATGCGCTGCTCGCGCGACACCGCCTGCTCGATGCGCTGCTCGAGAAACCCGCGCGGGATGTGCTTCGCACCGGGGAGCCTTCCGCCGGCGAGCTCGTCGGACTCGCGGACGTCGAGGAGGAGCAGCGGCTCTTGGGCGTCGAGCGCGGCCTTCACCTCCTCGACGCTGAGCTCGCGCACCTGCTTCCGCGCCTCGGCCAGAAGCTCGCGGTAGGTGGGTGACATCAGCTCGACTCCGGTCCAGGCGGGCTCGCGCTCGTATATTACGCCCGCGACTGCGGCGCTCGGCCGCTCGCACGAGGAGGGAACATGGCGCGAAAGAGGGCGCTCGTCACTGGCGCAGCCGTGCGGCTTGGGCGCGCGTTCGCCGAGCACCTGGCCGCTCGCGGCTACGACCTGGTGCTGCACACCAACACCCGCCGTGCCCAGGCCGACGCGCTCGCCAAGACCCTTCGCAAGAAAGGCCTGCGCATCGACGTGGTCCAAGCGGACATCGCGCGGCCCGTCGATGTCGCGGCCATGTTCGACGCCTTCCCGGGCCGGCTGGATCTCGTGGTGAACAGCGCGGCCATGTTCGAGAAGGCGCCCTTCCTCGAGCTCTCCGACACCCAGCTCGCGCACATGGTGCTGACGAACCTGCTCGGGCCGATGCTCGTGTGTCGCCACGCCGCCGAGCGCATGACCCGCGGCGGGCAGATCGTGAACATGCTCGACATCGGCGCGCTGCAGCCCTGGCGCGGCTTCGCGCACTACTGCTCGGCGAAGGCGGGCCTGGCGATGCTCACCCGGGTGCTCGCGCTGGAGCTCGCGCCGAAGATCCGCGTGAACGGCATCGCCCCGGGCACCGTGCTCATCCCCGAGAGCTACACGAAAGCCCAGCGGCGCGCGCTCGCGGGCTCGATCCCGCTCGGCCGCGTGGGCCAGGTGGAGGACGTCTTGCGCGCGCTCGACTACCTGGTCGACGCGGAGTTCATCACCGGCACATTCCAGGTGGTCGACGGCGGACGGAGCCAGGGCGAGGGCGGCGGCTCGGAGGTCGCGTAAGCCCGGGTGGCGAAAACGGACCTGCGCGGGTATAATTGGCTCTCTTCTTGTTTTTGGGAGAACGACGCCATGGTGATGGAGAACTCGACGACGCCCGCGACCCCGGCCAGCGACAAGGCCCAGACGCCCGCCGCGGAGCCCGTGATCACGCTGACGCCGGCCGCTTGCCAGGCCATCAAGGAGGCGATGGCTGCCCAGAAGCTGACGCACCTCCGCGTGGGCGTGGTCCCCGGCGGCTGCAGCGGCTTCAACTACGACCTCGAGCTCGTCAACGACACCAAGGCCAACGACCTCGTCTTCAGCCAGGACGGCGTGAACGTGGTCGTGGACCCGATGAGCGCCCAGTACCTGAAGGGCGTCTCCATCGACTTCGTCACCGGCCTCCAGGGCTCGGGCTTCAAGTTCAGCAACCCCAACGCGCGCAGCACCTGCGGCTGCGGCAGCTCGTTCTCGGCGTAAGAAGCGTCGTCGCGAGCGGCAACCTCGAGGGCCCCGGGCAACCGGCGGCCCTCGATGTGCTTTTCGGCGGCGATCGCAAAGGTCGTTTGGCGGCCTGAGCCGCTTGGGAGCAGGCGCAGTTTCCACCTAGAATCGAGGGCATGGCATCGCCGGACGGCCGAGCGCCGCCCATGCCCTCTGCCCCCGCGGACAAGCCCGGGGAAGTGCTGGCCCCGTCGGAAGACGAGGGCACGGCCAAGAATGATCTGTCCGGGTTCCGGAAGGAGCGCGCCGAAGCGGGCCTGAGCAGCCAGCCCACGCCGCGGCGGCCCACCTCCGGCGTCCCTGCGCAGCGCGATCCGGACACGGCGGCCAACGCCCAGGTGCGGCCGAGATCCGGTGAGCGTCCGCGCACCGACAGCCAGACCGACGGCGAGGCGAACGCCGCCAGTGCCGCCCCGACCGAGCCTCCCGCGCGCAAGCCCACGGGCGCAATCCCCGTGCAGCGCGGCCCGACGCCGCCCGCGCAACCGCGGCGAGCGACGACCGGGCTCAACCTGCCCAAAAAGCCTTCCCTGCTCGAGGCCAGCACCGACGCCGGTGTGCGCTCGCAGCTCTCTCCGGCCGAGCGCGCCGCGCTCGATGCCGCTGCCGAGGTCGGCAAGGCCAAGCGTGCCGGGCGCGTGGACACCGCTGCCGATCCCGACGACGCGGACTCGGACACCGGGCCGTCGCTGCCGCTGCCGCGCGGGCGCGAGGCGACGCCCACCGAAGATCCGCCCGAGCCGGTGCGCGTGGACGGCACCCGCGTGGATCAAGGCCCGCTGCCGGATCCGCAC